>NZ_JBQHUC010000014.1:0-72008 GCF_052065395.1 Bariatricus sp. HCP28S3_F11
GCAGCGCCCTGAGCCCCCGGAGGGCCTTCCGTCTTATATATTTGCAATTTTCAAGGTTCGTTTGAGCCTGTTTTTTTCGGCCCAGTTTTTCATAGATTACTTGACACTACCCGGTATAGTTGACGGAGCAAAAGCTTCTTTTGCCCCCGGATACGGAAAATCCTCTCTTTTTTCTTCCCCGTATCTGAATATCTCATCAGCTTTCGCTGTGAAATCCCCCTAAAGCAGCTTATAGATTATTCAGCTCTTTTACTCTGTGACATGCCACAAAATGATCCGGTTTTACTTCCACTAGTTCCGGTGTTGCCTCGCGGCATGCATCTGTCGCGTAACGGCATCTTGCCGCAAACCGGCATCCAGGCTTTGGATTGATCGGGCTCGGGATCTCTCCCTCGATCGGAATCCTTTTCTTTTTCTTTTCTTCATCCGGATCCGGAATCGGAATCGCTGACATCAGTGCCTTCGTATACGGATGAAGCGGCTCAGAGTAGAGTTCATCACTTGACGCAAATTCCACCATATTTCCAAGATACATAACACCTACACGGTCAGAGATATGTTTTACCATGGAAAGATCGTGTGCGATAAATAAATAAGTAAGGTTCTTTTTCTTCTGAAGTTCGATCAGAAGGTTAACCACCTGTGCCTGAATGGAAACATCCAAAGCAGAAATCGGCTCATCACAGACAATGAATTCCGGTTCTACTGCAAGTGCTCTTGCAATTCCAATACGCTGTCTCTGTCCACCTGAAAACTCGTGTGGAAAACGAAGCGCATGTTCCTTGTTTAGTCCAACCAGTTCCAACAGTTCATGAATCTTCTGCTTACGTTCTTCCCCTTTATAAAGACCATGAATATCAATTCCTTCACCAATAATATCTTCAACCGTCATACGCGGATTCAAGGAAGAATATGGATCCTGGAAAATGATCTGTGCGCGCTTTGTAAATTCCTTTTTCTCTTTACGATTTAGGCTGTGGATATCAGTTCCATCAAAGATAACCTGTCCGCCTGTTGCTTCATAAAGCCCCATAACCGTCTTGCCGCAAGTTGTCTTACCACATCCGGACTCACCTACCAGTCCCAGCGTTTCCCCTTTATAAATCTTAAAATTGACGCCATCCACCGCCTTCAGTGTCGCATGCTTTCCAACCTGGAAATATTTCTTTAAGTCTTTTACTTCAATCAGTACTTCTTTTTCTGCCATCTATTTCACGCTCCTTCTGATCATACCTTCCGGAAGACCGGCAACATCAGCTTTCGGGTGATGCAGCCAGCAGGAACATTCCTGTGAATCACTGAATCGTGTAATATCCGGATATTTCTGACGACATACGTTCATTCCATATTCGCATCTCGGTGCAAAAGAACATCCCACCGGCGGATTGATCAAATCCGGCGGAGTTCCTTTCAGAGAATACAGAGTTGCTTTGTTATTTGTATGAATCTTTGGCACAGAATTCAAAAGAGCTCTTGTATACGGGTGTGTAGAATGGTAGAAAATCTCATCTACTGTTCCACGTTCTACAACCTTGCCGGCATACATAACCTGAATCCTGTCCGCAACACTTGCAACCACACCGAGGTCATGCGTAACAAGAATCACGGCCATATCGAGCTGCTTCTGCAGTTCACCGATCAGTTCCATGATCTGTGCCTGAATGGTAACGTCCAGAGCGGTAGTCGGCTCATCAGCAATCAAGACCTCCGGTTTGCAGGCCAGTGCAACCGCGATCATAGCTCTCTGTCTCATACCGCCCGAGAATTCAAACGGATACTGCTTCATTCTTTCTGCCGCATTCGGGATTTTAACCAATTCCAGCATCTGAAGCGCTTCTTTTCTCGCTTCTTCTTTGGATACTTTACGATGGATCAGAATACTTTCCATAATCTGATCACCAATTTTCATGGTCGGATTAAGGGATGTCATCGGATCCTGGAAAATCATGGAAATCTTGCTTCCTCTGATCTTCGTCATCTGCTTTTCACTATAGTTCAGAAGATTCTCGCCATGGAAATAAATAGCAGATTCTCCATCTTTTTTAATAATCGTATTTGACTCCGGAAGAAGTCCCATGATTGCTTTGGACGTAACCGTCTTTCCACATCCCGACTCTCCTACAATTGCAAGTGTCTCCCCCTTATTCAGATAGAAGTCCACACCTCTGACTGCGTGTGATGTTCCTGCATAAGTGTTGAAAGAAACATGCAAATCTTTCACTTCTAACAATTTTTCACTCATTTTCTTACTCTCCTACTGTCTAAGTTTCGGGTCCAATGCATCTGAAAGTCCATCGCCGATCAGATGGAAAGATAACATCGTAAGGACAATCAGCAAACACGGGAAGAAAAGCTGATACGGGTAGAACATCAAGTTCTGCTGTCCTGCACTTGCAAGAGCACCCCAGCTTGTCTCCGGCGGTCTGACTCCAAGTCCGATGTAACTAAGGAACGCCTCACTGAAGATGAATCCCGGTACAGACATTGTAATGTCGACCATGATGATTCCCAGTGTATTCGGAAGCAGATGCTTGATGATAATTCTGCCTGTATCTGCGCCCAACGCCCTGGATGCCTGCACATAATCCATTTCCTTAATCTGCAGGATCTGTCCACGTACCATTCGAGCCGTTCCTACCCATGCAGTAAGAGACATGGCAAATACCAGTGAAAATAAACTTCTTCCCATAACCATGGAAAGGATAACTACAATGATCAGATACGGAAGGTTTCCGATAAATTCACAGACACGCATAATCAAATCATCGACGATTCCGCCTTTCAATCCGGCAATCGCACCAACCAGAGCTCCGATCACAAACATAACGAGTGTACAGCAAAGACCGATATAAATCGAAATACGTCCGCCTACGCAAACTCGTGTAAATAAGTCTCTTCCCATATCATCCGTACCAAACCAGTGCTCTGCACTTGGAAGCTGATTCTTCTGAGAAGCATCAATAAACTGATAGTCCTGACCGGAAATAGTAGGACCGGCAAACAATAAAACAACAACCAGAACTAACAGTACAAGTCCAAGTAATGCCAGTTTGTTCGAGCGGAATCTTCTCCACACATCCGCCCAGTATGTAAGCGATTTTGCTCCGATATCTTCTCCCGATAACCCTTCGGTACCTACACGTTCGAATAAGTCTTCTGACAGAGACATATCTTCCATATTATTAACACAATTCTCGTTCATCTCTATACCTCACTTATTTCTCACCTTTCGTAACACGAATTCTCGGGTCAACGACACCGTACAGAATATCTACAACAATCAGTGCTCCTACATAGAGCATCGCAAAGAAGATGGTAAGTCCGATAACCATCGTGTAGTCATTATCAGACACGGCCTTCACATAATAGAAACCAAGTCCCGGAATAGAGAACATTTTCTCAAGAATAAAGGATCCTGCGAACACACCTGCCACTGCCGGTCCAATCATCGTAACGATTGGAATCATAGAATTACGGAGTACATGCTTTTTGATAACTCTTCCCTTTGTACATCCTTTTGCTTTGGCAGTAACAATGTAATCTTCACTGATTACAGACAATGTACTGCTTCGCATATATTTTGTATAAGAGGCAATACCTCCGATTGCATAGGCTGCTACCGGAAGAATGTAATGCTTCAATTCTCCCCACCCAAATACCGGTACCAGCTTCCATTTAAACGCCAGGAAGTACTGCAGCAGCGCTGCAAATACGAAACTCGGCACACATATGGCCAGTACCACCAGAAATCGTATGACATGGTCCACCGGCTTTCCTCTGTTCAAAGCAGCAATCAATCCCAGCGAAATTCCTATCGTTGCCTGAAGTAAAATCGCAATAAGACCGATCTTGGCCGAAACCAGCGTATTTGTTTTAATAACGTCATTTGCGGTCTTTCCGGTATAAATAATCGATTCCCCAAAATTTCCTGTCGTAATAAGATTCTTCATATACAGGAAATACCGTTCTACTACCGGTTTATCAAATCCGTACTTTGCATTAATGATTTCCTGGGCCTGTTCCGGCATCTGTCCTACTTTAGCAGCAATCGGATCCCCCGGTGCGCCTGCAACCAGGAAAAACGTAGCCGTCGCGATAAGAAACAATGTCAATATCGCATAAGCAAGCCTCTTTCCAATAAATTTCAACATTTCCCTTTTTCCTCCTTCGCACGATTTCTATGCGTTATCTTTTTGTTTTGTGGCATTATAAAGAGTCTCAGGAACAATCATATAATGATCACTGATCGCTTGTACAATCGTATCAACATCTTCCTGCCTTTCAAACTTTTCCAATATATACTGATGATTCAGTCCCAGCACATCATAAGGCATCATACCCTGTGTTTTCATTGTATGATACGTTGCTGTATTGGCCCCCTGGAGTGATTTCCACATTTGATATAATTTCTTGCATCCGGCTTCCTCTACAATCGCCTCGTGGAATTTTTCATCTGCAGTAATAATTCCATACAAATCCTTCTCTTCAGCCCTTTCTCTAAGTTCCCCAATAGACTGACGCAATTTTTCAAAACCGTTCTGACTCATCTTCCCGGAATAGATCTTCACCGCAAGCCCTTCCAACGTGGAACGAATCAGGTAAGATTCTGACATCTCTTCATGTGTCAGGACCTTCACCACACACCCTTTATGTGGAACATAGGTGACCAGCCCTTCCTCTTCAATCTGTCTAAGTGCCTCTCTGACCGGTCCCCGGCTGACTTCATATTTTTTTGAAATCTCTTCCTCAATGATACGTTCTCCCGGCTTGATATCTGCCCGGAGAATCTGCATTCTCAGAATCTCTGCAATCCTCTCACGCAACGTTCTTTTCGACAATACAGGTTGTTCCATATCTGCCACAAATTCAGCCTCCTTCCTTTGCTATTTTTTCAACAATCTTGATAACATTATAACTTTAATATTGTAAATTGTCAATTGTTAACAATTTAAAGGGTAGCTTATCATTGCTTTTTTCACAAACTGCACACAAAAACAGTGTGGATTTTGTGCATTTTATCTTATATACGCAAAATCCACACTGTTCTGTTTTTGTTTTATAGCGATAAAAACTGCAAAAGCATCTCTATCTTGAGTCTGGAAATCCGATCTTCCAATTCCACATCCAACAGTTCCTTGATCTTGGCAATTCTCTTGCGGATCGTATTGATGTGTACATACATTTTCTCTGCTGTAATGCTAAAGTTCATGTTATTTTCCAGATAAATCTTCAAAGTCTTCAAAAGTTCTCTGTTCTTCTCATCTTCCATAAGGATCCGGTACTGGCTCAGCATTTCCTCCAGTTCCTCTTCTTCAATATCGATCCATGCATATGGCCCCAGCATCTCATAATCCCAGATCTGTTTTTCTGCGAACAGCTTCCTGCCCATCGTCATCACTTTCTGGCATTTCTGCACACTCTTCTTCAGCGACAGCAGATCCACAGAATCACGGCATATCGCAAATTCCAGCTCCATATTGCTGCATTTTTCTCTGACCTTAAGCCGGAACTCTTCCAAGACATTCTCCAAATATTTCAGACTGCACATATCTTTTTCCTGTGTATCCCAGAGAATCATTCCATTGTTCTCATCCAAAAACGCAAATCTCCCAAATTTAGATACCGAGCTGTCCTGAAAAGCTCTCACAAAATTCTTACGTTCGTCTCTGGCATTAACAGCTGCATCTTTCGTCTGGGCAAACATCATACAGATATATTTCTTCGACATGGGAATGCCATGCTGGCTTGCCTGATAGATCAACCGGTCCTTGTCTTTCTCATCATAATTCAGAGCATACAAAATAAAGTTCTCAAATCCGATATTTCCGACACTTTGTGCAACCATGATCTGTTCGTACACCGATTGAAGTTCCAGGAACGCAATCCGAATCGAATACTCATCGCAATAATCTATAAATTCCTTTGACTCCATGACAACAAAGTAAGCCTGCACCACTTCATTCATGACAATGGGAATCAGAATCCAGCTGATCCTTGGACCATCCGGGCTTTGCGGATCGATCAAACGGTATCTCATCATATTAATATGTTCACAGAGAATATGTCTTGTGTGTTCCATGGAAGGATTCCAGTAATCCTCATCCTTCAAATGGGAATCATCCGATATTCTTCTGAAGTTTGCAGAACTGTAATACGCCTTTTCTTCGCTGATATCATAGAGAAAAGCCGGGAAATGCATCTCCAACTCTACAGCCTGAAGAATTTTTTTGATTTTCCTTTCTTTAAAATCCAGATTAGACAGCTGAAACACACTGTCATTCTGAATTCGGAATCTTCGAAATGCCTGGTTCATCACAGTCACATTAATCTGATTAATGACATCCATGAACGCAATTTCAAATGGCATGCTGATGAGCGGTACATCGTGTTTCTCAAACAATTCGATCACATGCTCCGGAATCTCATCCATGTATCGCGCCCTCTTAATCATAAGTCCGGCTGTACGCTGCATGATCCCGTTCTTAAATCCGTCATCCAAACAGTGAGGCTCCTTCGAAAGCGCATATCCCGACGTCATCGAAAGTTCTTTTCCCTTAGCCCATCGAAAGGCATCCGGAGAATCCATAACTGCGATTCCCTGCACTTCTTTAGACAATCCATTCTTTCCGGCCACCACATGAAAATCTTTAAAAAAATCCAAGGCCAACAGTTGATACAATGCTATTCCCATATTTCTTTCCACCTTTTGTAAAACAAGCCAATCCAATTGTATCCAAATTTAAAACAAGTGTAACATTCGCCTTGACTTGATGTCAAGAATACGATTGTTACACTTATTTATGATTCATGATTTCTCCGGACTAGCCTTCATACATCGGAGTATATTCATCCTTCTTTTCTTCAAACTCTTTCAAGATATCTTCCCGAACTTCCGGCTTATTATAGAGATCATATGCAATTCCGGCAATAACCTGCGCAGCACACAGCGCTCCTTTCTCTCCAAGGGAACTACCGGCTGCAGCTGCCGACTGCCAGGTATGCGGAGCCACACCCGCCGGCCAACAGGATGTCGATATCGCACACATCGGCATCATATGACTGACATCTCCGCTGTCGGAAGATGCAGTAAGCGGATTGATCTCATACAGATTGCGCGAATTCAATTTCCACACCATCGGCTTTCCTTCTGTCTCATACAACTTCTGCGCTTTCTCTTTGTCTGCGTCGGAAACGGATTCAAGGAGTCGATTGGCGAATGCCATTTCTTCTTCGTCAAATACAGGCAGTTCTGCCTCTTTCAGATTTTCATAAGCCAGATCTCCAAACGCATGATTTTCCTGCATTTCACAGCATCCATAATCCACTTTCATTTCCACCTGGGTTTCTGTCATAAGTGCTGCGCCTTCCGCCACTTTTCCAACTCTTGCAAGAATCTCTTTTACGTCGGAAATGTACGGTGCTCTCACGAAGTACCATGAACCCGCTCTCGGCGGAACGATATTCGGAGCAAATCCACCGCTGTCTGTGGTGTAATGAATTCGTGCTTTGGATGTCACATGCTCTCTTAAATAGTTCACACCTACATTCATAAGTTCCACTGCATCCAGCGCACTTCTTCCAAGCTCCGGTGCAAATGCCGCATGAGAACTTCTGCCTTTAAATTCAAAATGTGCAGATGCACTTGCCAGATATCCATTGTCATAGACCATGTTCGCACTCATCGGATGCCAGCTGATCGCAAAATCACATCCGTCAAACATATGATAATATGCCATTTTCACTTTTCCACAGAGAAGTTCTTCTTCCGGACATCCGTAAAAACGTACCGTTCCACTTATTCCTTCCGCTTCCAGATAACGTTTTACTGCGATCGCACCGACTGCTGCCGCGGAACCGAGCAGGTTATGCCCACATCCGTGTCCCGGTGCACCCGCTTTAACCGGTTCCTTTTTGTCCGTCACTTTCTGTGAAAGTCCGGGAAGCGCATCATATTCCCCTAAAATTGCAATCACCGGTTTCCCAGATCCGTATTCTGCATAAAATGCATGTTCCAGATGCTCTTCATTTGCAATATGAAATCCTTCTGAATCCAAAAGCCTGCGGAAATAATCTGCCGAAGCTTTTTCAGTCCCACCTACTTCCGGATTTTCCCAGATCGTTCTGCAGGAAGTCCGAAGAAGTGACTCCATTTTCTTCACCTCAAGATGAAGATCTTTCTTTTCCATTTTCATTTCACCCTCTCCAATACAATTCTAAAATCTTACGCTTTCTTCTTTGTATTATTTGACATGGTAGCAAATCCAACTGCAATACTGATAAATACACAGCCCAGAGTTCCAAGCCAGTTAGAAGCGCCCGGAAGCCAGTTGAAAAGACCGATACCAATTGCAAAGTAAAGTGCAAATGCGATGACAAGCATAATCAGGCTATGTTTCACCATCTTTATACCAAACTGAACCATAAGTGCACCAAAAAGTGCCGGAAGCAGATAATTAAGTGCCGTCTTAACAGTAGCAGGAAGCATAGACAATACGCTTGTTCCAAGAATGGCTCCGATTGTAAGAACAGATACATTAATAATAATAGAAACAGCCATACCTAAAGTTGCAATAATAGATCCCTGCTCGGTACCCGGTTCAACATCCGCTGCCACCTGTGCCATACTTGCACACGGTACACGCATGTTTGAAATATTACCGGAAAGGAATGCCATGTAGGTTCCTGCGGTTCCAAGTACCGGATAATAAGAAATCGGCTCTACAAACCACAGAACTCCAAATGCGCTGACACCGCTGATAAATGCGGTCAAGAGCGCTGCCGGTTTTGGAAGGATTCCGTAAACAACTGCAAGTGCGATTGCCGGTGAAAAAGCTAATATAACTCCCAGCACGCCGGTAAGCTTACCTATTTTATTTACCTTAGGCATATATTCGTCTTTATAGAAATTATTGCTCATCTTATCTTCCTCCTTAAACCAGTGCAGTGATGATCATTGCACCCAGAATCGTAATTGTCAGGGCCCATTCTTTCAGCCATCCGATATTTTTCTTATTGGCAACGGTATTCAGTACAAACATGATAACTGCTCCGAGAATGCATGCCAGCATGTTATGCCATGCGGAAGACATTGCCACTTCATCGGCTTTTAATACCATTGAATAGAACGGTTTTGAAATATGGCTTGCAACCATGGCTGCAAATACACCGATGATCGCACAGTTTGCGATGGTTGAAAGTGTACCGGAGTTACCTTTGGAAAGCTTATGCTCAATCTTATCCATCTTGTTTGCTGAGAAAGTTGAGAAAATTACCCAGCCGACAGAGCAGAGAACCATGGTCCATACTGCCATGGCAAGAGCTTCCTCAGTCATTGGATCTGTACCAAGCGTTACACCTACTGCTGAAGTACCAAGTCCTGCTGCGATAGATTCAAACATAACAGAACCAATCATAGAAAGGCGCATCCAGCCTACCGGTCCTCCTACCGTTACTAATAATGAAAGCATTCCGCTGAGTACCACGATGGATGGACCAATTGATGTGATGGCACTGCTCTTCATTGCCTTCTTCATCTTGTCCTCACCAAGTCCCATCTTCTTTCCTGCACCGTACGCCCCTCTCGCAAAAAGAACAGCCTGAATCACTACGAGTACTACCGGAATACCACAGGCTATCCACATTGGGATTCCATTTGCAATCTGCATTACATCCATTTTTGTCTCCTCCTTCTAATAACTTTTATCTATAAGTTCTATTGATAATCATAATGTTTTTATTTCCCGATAAAAATAAAGAAAATTTCACTTTTCTTTAACTTTCCTCTAACAGTGAACATTTTTTCACTTTTTCATTCAAGTACTGTGAAAAAGTGTACATTAAAAAATATTTATACCATTTTAGAAAATATATTTCTTACACTTTGATAAATAAAAAGGTATTCTATTATAAAGAACACGATAGCTGTTCAGACCCAGGCAGTATCTTCGAGGCTGGCTCTGAGCAGAAAAAGGAGGTCTATATGAAAAATCAGATTATGCTGGAAGCAGAAAAGATCAAAGACGAGATGATTGCATGGAGACGCGAACTTCATCAAATTCCGGAACTTGGTCTTACTCTTCCGAAAACGGTAAATTTTGTCACAAAGAAACTGGATGAAATGGGAATTGAATATACGGTCTATGAAGAAAGTTCCAATATTGTTGCCACGATTGGGCACGGAGACGTATGCTATATGATCCGCGGCGATATGGATGCCCTTCCCATAGAAGAAAAATCCTGCGAATCATTCGCTTCTACAAACGGATGCATGCACGCCTGCGGACATGATATGCACACGGCAATGATGCTTGGTGCCGCAAAACTGATCAAGGCACATGAATCTGAATTAAACGGTGTTGCAAAGCTTCTGTTCCAGTCAGCAGAAGAAATCTTTGCCGGAGCAAAGGCAGCCATTGCAGGCGGTGTCATGGAGAACCCACATGTTGATTCCGCGCTGGCTCTTCATGTATTTTCTCAGAAACCTCTGGGAACACTTGGCGGCCACAAGGTTCCTGCTGCCGGTGTTTACGGTTTCCGGATCAAACTGACCGGGCAGGGCGTACACGGCTCCTCACCGGAGCACGGTGTCGATCCGATCAATACGGCAATCCATATCCATCTGGGACTGCAGGAACTGATGTCCAGAGAAGTTTCCGGATTTGATGAGGTCGCTTTGACCATCGGCAAATTCCACGCAGGAAGTGCTGCCAATATTATCCCGGAAACAGCAGAACTGGAAGGCACACTCCGCGTATTCGATCCGGTACTTCGTGAGAGAATGATCCAGAGGATTCATACCATCACGCAGAATATCGCCGAGGCCTATCGCACCAAAGCGGAGATTGAAGTCCTCAGTGATGTACCGCCTCTTGTATGTGACGAACAGGAAAATGCATGGAGCCGGGACGTGATCCATGAAGTCGATGATTCTCTTATCGTAGATGAATTCCACGCAATGGGATCGGAAGATTTCGCTTGTATCTCCGAACTGGTACCGGCAACCTTCTATATGGTGGGAGCCGGTGTGGAAAATCCGGACGAAAGACTGCCTCAGCATAATCCGAAGATCCGCTTTAATGAAGATGTTCTTCCGATCGGAGCCGCTATCTATACAACAGCCGTATTAAAAAAATTAAGTAGATAAGTCATATTTGAATACACAACCAGAGTCCTGCAAAATGCCTCCCTTCTCAACGATCAGGCATTTCACAGGACTCCTCCTCTTTTATTTATTCTGTTTTTTTCTGGATACTTCTGCCGCACCTATAATTCCGGCACCACTTACAAACAACAGAATCATCCACGGCATAACTGCATTCGTGTCTCCTGTCTTTACAGAGCCATTGCCCTTTCCGTTTATCTTATCAGACGGTTTTGCATCACCCTGGTTACCAGTATTATTATTACCAGCATTATCTTTATTGTCGGAATTGTTTTTTTCCTCAACAATTTTAGCCAGCATTTCTGATACATCTGATTTTACAGAGCGTAATGTATCCATTTCTTCTTCTGACAGACTTCCTGACGCAATTAATGCATCAATTTCAGTTGCCAGACGTACGATAGCTTCCTTATCTGCAGAGGTTACAGTCTTTCCTTTATATTCTTTAACTGTTTCTTCAATCTGCTGAATCTTGTTTTCTATGGTCATTGAATGAATCGTAGTATCCAGTTCCATCTTAAGACCTATTGTATCACGGCGTTCACGAAGTACATCAATTGTACTAAGGTTATCTACCGGAGCATCATCCATTGATACGATCGGAGTCAAATTCTCAAATACAGATCCTTCCAATGTTGCGCAGTATTCATTAAAAACTATTTACACATCTTAAGTCAGATGTTGCTCACAATCGCAGTAATCAATGCTTTAAACTGCACAGCCACGCGGTCCGCCGTCTCCTGAACCTCTTTGTGATCAAGCTGTTTCGTTGACATACCTGCTGCTAAATTCGTGATACAAGAGATACCGCACACTTCCATTCCCATATGACGGGCAGCCATTGCCTCGCATGCCGTACTCATTCCCACGGCATCTGCTCCCCAGCTCCTGCACATCCGAATCTCTGCCGGCGTCTCATAGGCCGGCCCGGTGAGCTGTGCATAAACGCCTTCCCGAAGCGAAATTCCAAGTTTCTCCGCCTCTTCCCTGATGATTTCACGGATTCGCAGGCTGTATACCTCACTCATATCCGGGAATCGCGCTCCAAGTTCATCAATATTCGGTCCGATCAGCGGACTCGGAACCGCTGTCGTAATATGATCGGTGATCATCATGAAATCTCCCGGCTTATAGTCAAAGTTCACTCCACCTGCCGCATTGGTAAGAATCAACTTCTTCGCTCCCATCATCCCCATCAATCGGGTCGGAAGCACCACATCAGACATCGGATATCCTTCATAATAATGGACGCGTCCCTGCATGACAACGACCGGAACCTCACCCACATATCCGAACACAAATCTTCCTTTATGCCCCGCCACCGTTGATACCGGAAACCCTTCAATCTCTGTATAATCTACGGTTTGTTCTATCTGAATTCCATCTGCGTAATCGCCAAGCCCCGAGCCGAGGATCAGCGCCACCTCCGGCTGAAAATCCGTTTTTGTTCTTACACTTTTTAAGCACATTTCCAGTTTTTTGTAAATGTCATTCATCGCAAGCCTCCTTCTCCTAAATCAATTTTCTCTGAAACGATTTTCTTTAATCCTTCATACTGTTCTTTGCTGATCAGGATCTGATTACCCTCCTTCGTGATCAGCCCTTCTTCCTGAAATTTCTTCACACCCCTACTCACACTCTTTACGCAAAGTCCCGTCTCATCCGCCAGATTCTGCCGATTTCCCTTGACATGAAGAATTCCATTCTTACTGTATCTCTCATAGCGCTCAACAAAAAGCAGCGCCAGCCTGTCAGATCCCTGCATGAAAAGGAACAGACGGCTGTTCCGCCCCTCTTTGAGAAGATATTCTCCGACCAGTTTTGCCTCATGCTTCAGTGACTGAATATCCGAATACATCCATTTTTCAAATTTATTTCTCGGGAGCTTTACCACCACACAGTCAGTCACAGTACGCAGCGTGGTCATGTATTTGTCCAGATCCATCAGAAATTCCATTCCTCCGAACGCGTAGACCCGGTTAAACTGCATAAAATCGTATGGCGTCCCGTATACCCGATAATCAATTGCTTCGATAATGCCGCTTCCTATAAAAAATATCGTATCTGCCGGTTCCCCTTCTCTTACAAAAATGGTTCCTTTTTTCAGTTCTTCTATCTGAAAGTTCTCCATAAGCCACAACGGAGCACTTTTAAAATATTCTTTAAATTGTTCCTGCCGCTCTTTTTCTACATCCTTCAAGAACGGAAGTGCATCATACAAATAATTATGTTTCACGCATCTTCCTCCTTTCTTTTGACACGGCCATTTTTAGACCAGTTTTTTCAAAATGGAATGTCCGATTGTTCCTTCCGGCATGTTTACGCCGAAATTTTCTGCCACCGAAGCCCCAATAACCGCAAAGGTATCCTCGTTCTCCAGCGCACCGCCGCCTTCCATCTTTCTGGAATAGGCGATAAGCGGCACATATTCCCTGGTGTGATCCGTACCGGTGTAAGTCGGATCATTTCCGTGATCTGCCGTCAGCATCAGCAGGTCATCCTCTCTTAGTTCATCCAGAAGGATACCCAGATTCTTGTCGAATTTCTCGATCTCTTTTGCATATCCTTCTACATCTCTTCGGTGTCCCCAAAGTGCGTCAAAATCAACCAGGTTGACAAAACACAAGCCTCGGAAATCCTTTTTACACAGTTCGATCGTCTGCTCCATGCCATGCACGGAGCTGTTGGAATGATGGGTTTCCGTGATGCCCTCACCGCAGAAAATGTCGTGGATCTTACCCACTCCGATGACATCCAGGCCCGCATCCTTCAGAGCATTCAACGCAGTCGCACCAGTGGGCTTCAGCGCATAATCATGCCGGTTGCTGGTCCGTTTAAACTCACCTTTCTTTTTACCTACATACGGTCTTGCAATGACACGGCCCACACGCCATTCATCCTTCATCGTAATTTCTCTTGCGATCTCACAGCAACGGTATAGATTTTCCAGATCAAAGGTTTCCTCGTTTCCGCAGATCTGCAGCACAGAGTCCGCAGAAGTATAGACGATCATCGCTCCGGTGTTGATTTCTTCCTCACCAAGCTCTTCAATAATCTTTGTTCCGCTGGCGCTCTTATTGCCGATCACCCTCTTACCGCAGCGTTTTTCGAGTTCTTCGATCAGTTCCGGCGGAAATCCTGTATCCGTAAATGTCTTGAACGGTTTTTCGGTTTTAATCCCCATCATCTCCCAATGACCGGTCATGGTATCCTTTCCGTTACTTGCCTCCCCGAGACGCAGGTACCGCCCGGACGGGTCCGGAACAGGTTCCATCGCTCCGGCAGTATGGAGATTCAGCATGCCAAGCTTTCTCAGATTCGGAATGTCCAGTGTTTTCATTTTCTCCAGGATATGTCCGAATGTATCGACTCCCTCATCCCCAAACCTGGGAGAGTCCGGCATGGCACCAATTCCAAGCGAATCCAGAACGATCACAAAAATTCTCTTATATTCATTCATTTCACGCTCACCTCAATCTATGTTTCCTTACCTTCTGTCCAATTTTTCAAGCAGTCGTTTCTTCATTTCTTCATCCACAAACGCTGTCTTTGCCGCATTTTTCATCATATGTAAGATCTCTTCATCTGTAATTCCATAGGTTCTTTGAATAAAATCCAGTTCCTTCGTCAGAGACGTTCTGCTCACGGTCCGGTTATCCGTATTGATTGTGACCATTAATCCTGCATCCAGAAATTCTCTCAGCGGATACGCCTCGGTACCCGGAACCGCTTTTGTCTGCAAATTACTGATCGGGCACATTTCAATTCCCACACCGGCCTTACGTACCAGCTTCTGGATGTCCGGTTTTCCGCGCATGGCGATTCCGTGGCCGATTCTTCCGGCTCCCGCAAGCACAGAGTCTTCTATATTCTGCGCGTTTCCGCATTCACCGGCATGCAGCGTGAACGGCATTCCCAGCTCTTTAACCCGTTTAAACAGATTCATAAAGTCACTCATCGGGTAAACAGCTTCCGCGCCGGCCAGATCTGCAGCACAGACACCCTTGCCCAGAAATTCCCGGGCCGTCCGAATCATCTGATAATTTTCCTCTTCACTGTGATGCCTCATGGCACAGGTAATCACATTATACTCTACTCCAAAATCTTTTTTGCCTTTTTCCAGACCTTTCAGCAATGCAGAAATCACCTGACCGGTTCCCATTTCTTCTGTTACAGATAAAAGCGGGGCAAAACGTATCTCTGCATAGCAGACATTCTCCCGGCTCATCGTGCGAAGCACATCGTATCCCGCTCCTTCGAGGCCATCTTCATCTTTCAGGCAGGAACAGGGCAGGTCGAACTTCTCCAGGTATTCTGCCAGGCTGCGGCAGTCTTCCTCCACACTGAGTTCCCGTACGGAAACCGCTCTGCCAAGCCGCGTTCCGATAAATTCCCGACTCAGCGATCCGTCCAGATGGCAATGAAGCTCTATTTTAGGCAGTTTCTTTAATTCATCGATTGTCATCTTTTACACTCCTAATCTTTCTCGATCCAATTGCTCTGCGGTACGTTTTATCCATCCTGTCTTACGCCAGATTCGTCGGGCCAAATCCCTGCGGGAGCAGTTCTTTCAGTGTAAATATTTCATACTGCTCTTTACCGGTCGCCAGAATGATCTGAAAGGTTTCCGGGTCACAGAATTCCATCATGACCTGACGGCAGACGCCGCAGGGAGCCGCGTATTCTGTCAGGACTCCATCTTTTCCTCCCACAATACAGATTGCCCGAAACTCCCGCTCGCCTTCACTTACCGCCTTAAAAAATGCTGTCCGCTCTGCACAGTTTGTCGGAGTGAAAGCTGCATTTTCGATATTGCATCCTGTATAAAACTTTCCATCCTTCGTAAGCAGCGCCGCTCCGACTTTGAAGCCGGAATACGGTGTATAAGAATATTGAAGCTGACCGATTGCCAGTTCAATCATCTCTTCTGCCAGTTTTTTGTCCATCTGCGAACACCTCCATCTCTTAATATCCGGATGCCTCCTCGTTCTTCACGATCTTAACGATCCGGCTTGTTCCAAGCCGGTCTGCTCCCAGCGCCAGAAACTTCTGTGCATCATCCAGAGAGGAAATTCCCCCTGCTGCCTTCATCTTCACATTCGGACCGATATGTTCTGAGAAAAGCTGAATATCTTCAAAGGTTGCTCCTGCCTTCGAAAATCCGGTGGATGTCTTAATATAGTCTGCCCCGGCTTTTGTCACGATCTCGCACATTTTTATTTTTTCTTCATCCGTCAGAAGGCAGGTCTCGATAATGACCTTCAGAATCTTCTCACCGCAGGCTGCTTTCAGCGTACGGATTTCTTCTTCGATAAGATCGTACTTCTGATCCTTCAGCCACCCGATGTTGATCACCATATCAATCTCCGATGCGCCGTTCGCAATCGCGTCCTTTGTCTCGAATTCCTTCGTCTTCGTCGTCATATATCCATTCGGGAATCCGATGACGGTGCAGACCGCCATCTTCCCTTTAACATATTCACTCGCCTGCTTAACATAGCTTGGTGGGATACATACCGATGCTGTTCCATATTTTACAGCATCGTCGCAGATCTGCCTGATCTCCTCCCATGTAGCCTGCTGAAGCAGCAGAGTATGATCTACATGTTTTAAAATTTCCTTTACATCCATATCCTGTTTCTCCTGTTATTCTGTTATTCTGTTATTCTTCCATCTTCCCGGATCAGGCTGCGGATTGCCTCCACTGCCACCCGAATCGCCATATCGGTATCGTGCACGACCGGATTATCCAATCCAAGCTTTTCCCGTTCCTGATTTGCCACTACAAGGAAGCAGGAGCCTGCCCGAACATGCAGGCTGCTCGCCACGACAAACATCGCAGCCGATTCCATCTCGGATGCCAGACATCCCAGACGTTTCCATGCTTCCCATTTGTTCAGGAGTTCATAGCTGACCGGCTTCACCTCCGGCTCATGCTGTCCGTAAAAAGCATCCTTGCACTGTACCACACCTACATGGAACGGAAAACCTTTTTTCTTTGCCGCCTCCACGAGCGCGTTGGTCACATGCAGATCCGGTACTGCCGGAAATTCGATAGGCGCATATTCTTTGCTGGTGCCTTCCATGCGTATCGCCCCGGTTGCAACCACGATATCCCCGCTTTTCACGTCGGTCTGCATACCGCCGCAGGTTCCGATCCGGATAAAGGTATCTGCTCCGCAGCGGTACAGTTCCTCCATGGCAATGGATGCAGACGGCCCGCCGATTCCAGTCGAAGTCACACTCACTTTCACGCCGTCCAATGTACCGGTATAGGTCACAAATTCCCGGTTATCGGCGATCAAAACCGGATTCTCAAAATACTGTGCGATCTTCACGCACCGTTTCGGATCTCCCGGCATGATCACATATCGGCCGACTTCTCCCTGCGCCACCTGTATATGATATTGTCTGCTCGCATCTTCTGAATAATTCTTCATGTAAATCAAGCTCTCCTTTCTAACGTGCACCTTTGTCGTACGGGATTCCTTCCGCTTTCGGTGCCCTGGATTTCTTCGAAACAAATACCAGCACAACCAGAGATATAATATATGGAAGCATGTTATACACCGTGCTCGGCAGCTTCAGCGCTACCAGAAGATCAAATCCTGTATAAACATTGGAAAGCGCACGGAACAATCCGAACAAGAGCGCTGCAAGTCCGATATTGACCGGTTTCCACTGTCCGAAGATCATAACTGCCAGAGCCAGGAATCCGAAGCCCGCAACACCATTTTCAAATTTCCATTCACTGACACCTGCGGTGATGTACACCAGACCGCCAAGTCCGCCAAGAGCACCGGAGATCAGAACGCCCGCATACCGCATTTTATATACATTGATTCCCACCGAATCCGCTGCCTGTGGATGTTCGCCACATGCGCAGAGTCTAAGACCGAATTTTGTCTTATAGAGAACCACATATGCCGCGATCAGCACCAGCAGTGCGATCAGCATAAACCAGTTAAATTCAAATTTCCCGATATTTACAATAAACGCTTTCTTCGCATGTCCATAGGCAACCGTTGAAGATACATTATCTGCATTTTCCGCCGTATTGATTGCTCTTACAAGTACAACCGCAACCGCCGGTCCCAGAAGGTTCAGCGCAGTTCCAACCAGCGTCTGGTCTGCCTTAAACCGGATCGCCGCAACGCCAAGAAGCAGAGAGAAAATCATTCCGATCACCACACTGGCCAGGATTACAAGCAGAATCACAGCCGGAGCTGCTGTCCCTGACGGAAGGAATTTCATCATGAGTGCCCCGCCAAGTGCTCCCATAACCATGATGCCTTCCAGACCGATATTGATAACACCACTATGTTCGGAGAAACAACCTCCAAGTGCCACCAGCACCAGAACAGAAGCAAATATTAATGTATACTGAATCAATAACAACATTATGCTTCGCCTCCTTCCTGTTCTTTTGCGGCGCGCTTTTCATCCCGCTTGTCCAGATATCTGTTAAGCCAGATTTTGAAGAAAAGCACAAAGCCGCACATGTAAATGATGAATGCCGAAATCAGATCCGAAATCTGCGAACAGTACATCGTCTTATCCACATAGGTTCCACCGCTGGTAATATGCTGGATAAAATAAGATGAGAATATCGTTCCGATCGGATTCAGTCCGCCGAGGAACGCAGCCGCTATTCCGTTAAATCCCATAGCCGGAACACTGGTCTGCTGTACCATCCACTGCTCGATCCCACTCAGATAGAAGATCCCCGCTCCGAGCCCCGCAAGTCCTCCTGCGATCATCATCGTCAGGATCGTATTGCTCTTCTCATGCATACCGCAGTATTTCGCAGCCTGCTTGTTCAGACCGGTAGCTTTAAGCTCATATCCGAATTTCGTCTTCTCCATAACGATCCACACTACGATTGCGATGAGCACCGAAAATACGATTCCGATCGTCACGAACTGATTGTTGGAAAACAATTTATCCAGTCCCATCGTCGGAAGCAGCGCATCCTTATTCACACTGGAAAGCGGCCGCGTATACGGCGTGGACTGCTCTTTTACACCAGTCAAAAGCATATTCACACAGTAAAGCGAGATCCAGTTCAGCATGATACAGGAAATAACTTCATTTACATTAAAATATGCTTTCAACGCACCGGAAATCCCCCCGACAATTGCCGCCGCAAGCATGGCCGCAAGCAGGCATATATACCATGGCATATCGAATTTCAATCCGAAATAGAGACAGGCACCGGCACCAACTACATACTGACCGGCCGCACCGATATTAAATAATCCCACTTTATATGCAAAAAGTACCGATAATGCACACATTAAAAGTGCTGAAGCCTTTACCAGTGTCGTTCCCAGATATTTTTTTGCCGCCACCTCACTCGGATAATATAAAAAGTTCTTCAAAATAGCAACAATTGCTTTTCCTGCCCCTTTCGGGTTGATGATCAGAAGTACAATATAGCCGATCAGGAGACCAATGATAATACAGAGCAATGACGCCAGAATTGTCTGAAAACCGTTGTTCCTTAAAATACTTTGCTTCTTTTTCGGTTTCTTATCCATTGATTATGCCTCCTTTCTCTTAGAACCGGCCATATAGAGTCCCAGTTCTTCCACCGTAACATGCTTCGGATCGAATTCCCCTACGATTTCCCCTTCGTACATAACCAGAATTCTGTCCGAAACATTCATAACCTCATCCAGTTCCAGGCTTATGAGCAGAACGCCTTTCCCGGCATCTCTTTGTGCCACCAGTTCTTTATGCACATTCTCAATCGCTCCTACATCCAGTCCGCGGGTTGGTTGTACCGCTACCAGAAGTTCCGGATTCTTATCGATCTCCCGGGCTATGATCGCCTTCTGCTGATTGCCGCCGGACATGGATCTGGCTTTCGTGACTGGTCCCTGACCGGAACGGATGTCGTACTGTTCGATCAGATGCTCTGCATACTCTCTTATTTCTTTCCGTTTCAAAAATCCAAATTTGCTCGTGAACTGTGGTTCGAAATATCTCTGAAGAATCAGGTTGTACTCCAGAGAATAATCCAGAACCAGCCCATGTTTATGACGGTCTTCCGGGATATGGCTCATACCGGAAGTCAGACGTTTCCGAATCGGCATATGAGTGATATCCACCCCGTTCAGGGTGATCGTACCGCCGGTCACCGGTTCGAGTCCGGTAAGCCCATAGACAAATTCAGTCTGACCGTTTCCATCGATTCCTGCAATGCAGACGATCTCCCCTCTTCGAACCTGCAAAGATACCTGATTGACTGCATTATTCTTATGCCGCTTTGATGCCACCGTCATTCCCTGAATATCAAGTAATACTTCCTTCGGTTCAGCCGGCTTCTTTTCTACTACAAAATTAACATCCCGGCCTACCATCATCGCAGAAAGCTTCTCCGGTGTCGTGTCTTTGATATCTACCGTACCAATATATTTTCCTTTTCTCAGTACACTGCAGCGGTCTGCCACCTGCATAATCTCGGCAAGCTTATGAGTAATGAAAAGAATACTCTTTCCTTCTGCAGCCAGATTTTTCATGATCGTCATCAGCTCCTGGATCTCCTGCGGTGTCAGCACAGCAGTCGGCTCGTCGAAGATCAGGATCTCATTGTCACGATACAGCATTTTCAGAATCTCTGTTCGCTGCTGCATACCAACGGTAATATCCTCGACCAGTGCATCCGGATCCACTGAAAGTCCATACCGCTCCGACAGTTCCATAACCTTCTTTCTTGCCTCGGCTTTCTGAAGAAAACCTCCCTTGGTGGTCTCCACCCCCAGAATGATATTATCCAGAACGCTGAAACACTCAACCAGTTTAAAATGCTGATGCACCATTCCGATTCCCAGATCATTAGCATCATTCGGATCGTTAATGGTAACTTTCTTCCCGTCTTTGTGAATCTCGCCCTCCTCCGGCTGATAAAGACCAAAGAGTACGCTCATTAATGTGGACTTTCCTGCACCATTTTCTCCCAACAAAGCATGAATCTCACCTTTTTTCAACTGTAAAGTAATATTATCGTTTGCAATGATTCCCGGAAAACGCTTCGTAATATTCAGCATCTCAATTGCATACTCTCCCATCCTTTACACACCTCCTGTCATCGATTATCCTTTCCCTATTTTAAAAGGGAGCGGACCACCGCCCACTCCCCTTGCAGTTTCAGTTACATTTATTTAATGCTGCCGTAGTCATTAACTTTGATTGTCGTTGCCGGCATTGCCGTAATATCATTGGATACGGTAATTTCTCCAGAGTACATTGACTTCACGAGTGTGCGATAATCATCCTCCGTAAATCCGTCGCCCCACTGTGTGCTTTCAAGCGGAAGCTGAACATAGTTTTCTTCCGGATTTTCGGAAACCAGACCAAGATTATCGATCTTGCCTGCGTAGTCACTCCATTTGCCACCCTTAATATCTGTAAGAACCGTATTAACCGTTGCAGCAAGTCCCTTCATAGCAGAAGTAACTGTGATTCCTTCGCCGTATGCATCAATCGTAGGAGCCTGATCAGAGTCAACACCAATCACTTTACCTCCGGTCTTCACTGCTGCTTCGACTGCGGATGTCCAGATACCGCCGCCGCAGGCAAATACGATTTCCACATTCTTTGATCCATACCAGGTATCCATGTAAGCTGTGATATCAGCATCGCCATAGAACTGTCCACCGCATACATACTCGATTTCAATCTGATCTGCGATTCCAAGTTCTTCTGCCGCAGCGTTAGCTCCCTGCACATATCCGTATCCGAAACGTGTAACCGCCGGCACTGCCATACCGCCGAGGAATCCAAGGTGCTTATAACCTAATTTAACAGCTGCGTATCCTGCCATATATCCGGAAAGTTCCTCCTGATAGGTACAGCAGTAAACATTATCTGTGTTATAGTAATCTGCTACGTTGTAGTCGTCCGGATTGTAAGTGTATCCTTCTCCAACGCCCTTCTCACAGATATCTCCTGCTCCAACATCCAATGCAACAAATTTTACATCCGGATAGTTTTCAGACTGAGCAACTACCGTTCCTGCGAACATATATCCCGGCATAACAACGACATTTGCGCCATCAGCCACTGCCTGATCTACACTTGCGTTTCGCGCTTCATCCGAATCGCTCTCCGGCTTGTAGTAATTGAATTCCACATCGTTCTTTTCGCTCCAGGCTTTACAGCTCTCATATGTTGTCTGATTAAAGCTCTGATCTGTAATATCTCCGGAGTCGGTGATCATGGCAATCTGCATGTTTTCACCGGAAGTATCCTCTTTCTTTCCTCCGTCTGTACTACTGTCTGATGAGCCGCCGCATGCTGCCAGTGAAAATGCCATCATACCTGCAAGTAACACTGCAATAAGTCTCTTTTTCATAAAAACAGTTCCTCCTTCTTATTCATTGTTATTTTTGCCCTTTTGTCTTTCTTTATTCCGGTATCAGAAACACCCGGAACTGACAATCTTGTAGTAATTATGACATATGTCTCGATAATATCATAGGACTTGAGTCTCTTTTTTTGAAAATATTTTGCATTTTGTCGCAAATAGACATTTTTCCGCTTTGTTATTTATGCATTTTTTACAGTTCGTTTTTTAACCAAAAAGGATTTTGTCCCTTTTTGGAACTATCAACGCTTCTAACTTAAAGGGGCCGCCGAATCTCTTTGGAATATGCATGGCAAAAAGCGGACAGCTTACGCTGTCCACTTTCCCCTTAATGACAAATTTGCTCTATTCTTCTGCATCGTCTGCCTGTAATACTTCTTCGTATTTTTCAAGAATCAGTTTCTGAATACGCTCTCTCGTCCCGGAATTAATCGGATGTGCGATATCACGATATTCTCCATCCATCGCTTTCTTACTTGGCATTGCGATGAAAAGTCCTTTTTCGCCTTCAATTACTTTGATGTCATGAACAACAAACTCTTCATCCATTGTAATTGACACAACTGCTTTTAACTTTCCTTCCTTCGCTACCTTCCTCACGCGTACATCTGTGATTTGCATTTTTCTAGCCCCTTTCTCCAGTAATGCATACGACTAACCCTCTGGTCCTTATAATGCATACCTCTCGTTCTTTTCTACTACTACCTTCACACCATTTTCTCCAACGTGGCGCGTATTTGCCCGAATTGTGTCGCGACTTTCTACGATACAGTTTTCTATGTATGTATTATCCCCCAGATAAACATCATTCAGAATGATCGAATTCTTAATCACACAATTATTTCCGACAAATGCTTTCTTAAACAGAATGGAATTTTCCACTGTACCGTTGATGATACATCCGCTGGAAATCAGACTGTTCTTCACAACGGATCCCGGGTTATACTTTGCCGGCGGCAAATCTGTAACTTTTGAATAAATATCTGGGTGTTGTTTAAAGAAATAATTTCTTACTTCCGGTTTCAGGAAATCCATATTCGTCTTATAATAAGCATCTACTGTTGAAATATTGCTCCAGTAGCTATTTATTTTATAACCGTATATCTTCTTCAGATTCTTGTATCTGATCAGGATATCCGTTACAAAATCATGTCTCTCTTCTTCGGCGCTCCGTTCAATCAGTTCAATGAGCTGCCTTCTGCGGATCACATAAATTCCGGTCGAGATCGTCGTCGCATTCGTGATCATCGGCTTTTCTTCAAACTCCTGGATCCGCATAGTCTCGTCCATTTTGACCGTACCGAAACGTGTCGGATCCTCTCCCGGATCCAGATCCTTGCAAACCACTGTAATATCAGCCTTCTTAGCGATGTGATATTCCAGCACTTTATTATAATCCAGTTTATAAACGGCATCACCGGACGTAATGATCACATACGGCTCATGACACCTTTTCAGGAAATCGAGATTCTGGTAAATAGCATCCGCCGTTCCACGATACCAATATCCGTTATCCGCCGTTATGGTCGGCGTAAATACATAGAGTCCTCCCTGTTTTCTTCCGAAATCCCACCATTTGGAGGAATTCAGATGTTCGTTCAGTGAACGGGCATTATACTGTGTCAATACTGCTACCTTCTGTATATGAGAATTCGACATACTGCTGAGTGCAAAGTCAATACACCGGTAGCTGCCTGCGATCGGCATCGCTGCCACCGCACGTTTCTGGGTAAGTTCACGCATCTTGTTGCTGTTTCCGCCCGCTAAAATAAGTCCTACCGCTTTCATGATCTGTCACCCGCCTTTACTAATGCTCCGCCGCTTTCAAGAACGCCGTTTTCATAATCTTCCTTCATCGTAACTCCACTGATTGCAGTGTTTTTACCAATCTGGACACCGGACGGAATGACCGAGTTTTCTCCGATCGTCACAAGTCCGGAATTGTAAATATCGGGTCTGAGGCAGTTCGGTGCCTCACTTCCGATTCCCATTGTAACATTATCACCAACCGTGACATTCTCCGCAATAATGGCCTTGTCCACCACGCAGTGTTCACCGATCGTTACATCTTTCATAATGATCGAGTCACGCACCACCGTGCCCTTTCCGATCGTGACACCGGAACTGATCACACAATTGCGCACTTCTCCGTAAATCTCCGCACCGTCACCGATGATGCTCCGTTCAATGACAGACTGATCTGAAATGTATTGTGGCGGAATAATATCACTGTTTGTATAAATCTTCCAGAATTCTTCGTATAAATTAAATTCGGGAATGATATCGATCAGCTCCATATTGGCTTCCCAGTAGGAACTGAGTGTACCGACATCCTTCCAATATCCATTATACTCATATGCGAACAGTCTCTTATCATTCTGATGGCAATACGGAATGATATGCTTGCCGAAGTCACATCCCGGTTGATCGGAGAGTTTCAAAAGCGCATCCCTCAATACCGGCCAACTGAAAATATAGATACCCATGGATGCAAGATTACTCCGTGGATGTTCCGGTTTCTCCTCAAATTCCGTGATTCTGTTATCACCATCTGTAATAACGATTCCGAAACGGCTTGCCTCCTCAAGCGGAACCGGCATTGCCGCGATCGTCACATCCGCATGGTTCTCTTTATGGAAATCCAGCATCACCTCATAGTCCATCTTATAAATGTGGTCACCGGATAAGATCAGCACATAATCAGGATTAAAGGTCTCCATATAATCCAGATTCTGGTATATCGCATTAGCCGTTCCCGTATACCATTCACTGTTGCTGCTCTTTTCATACGGTGGTAGAATCGATACCCCTCCAATATTACGATCCAAGTCCCAAGGAATTCCGATTCCTATATGTGTGTTGAGTCGTAAGGGCTGATATTGAGTCAATACTCCTACGGTGTCAATTCCCGAGTTGATGCAGTTGCTAAGCGGAAAATCGATAATACGGTATTTTCCTCCGAAAGCCACAGCCGGCTTGGCTACCTTGGCAGTCAGTACTCCGAGTCTGCTTCCCTGACCTCCCGCGAGTAACATCGCTATCATCTCTTTCTTAATCATGTCGTCACCCCTTCTCAGTAATTCTAGTTCTTACATTATAACATATCGCCTTCGTATAGTGAACAATTTTTACAAAAAAAAATCGTTCGTCCCGTTCTTTTTATGAAAATATCACAAAAAGAAATCTCCTGTTTTTTCATATGTAGATTATGATATAATAATTTTACAAAAACCTTTAATATTATTATATGAGAATAGGAAGTGTATTTATGTATAAAATTGATTTTAATCATCCATGCCATGTTCACTTTATCGGAATCGGAGGCATCAGCATGAGCGGACTTGCGGAAATCCTCATGAAAGAGGGATTTACGGTATCCGGTTCTGACAACAAAGAGTCCTCGCTCACGGATCACCTCACCGATAAAGGTGCCGTTATTTTTTACGGCCAGAAGGCTTCCAATATAATCGACGGCATTAATGTCGTTGTTTACACCGCAGCCATTCACGAGGATAATGAAGAATTCATGGAAGCAAAGCGGCAGGGACTTCCGATGCTTTCCCGCGCTGAACTGCTCGGACAGCTTATGACCAATTACGATACGCCCATCGCCGTTTCCGGAACACATGGGAAGACCACGACAACGTCCATGCTGTCACACATTTTTCTCGCCGGAGACATGGACCCCACGATTTCCGTGGGCGGAATCCTCAAGGCGATTCACGGCAACATCCGTGTGGGAAGCTCCGGACTTTTCGTCACAGAAGCCTGCGAGTATACGAACAGCTTCCTGCATTTCTTCCCAAAGATCAGCGTGATCCTGAATATCGATGCCGATCATCTGGATTTCTTCAAGGATCTGGATGACATCCGCCACTCGTTCCGCCTTTTCGCAGAACTCCTGCCGGAAGACGGAACCCTGGTGATCAACGGCGACATCGAAAACCTCTCTTATATTACAGACGGACTTGCCTGTCGCGTTATGACATTCGGTCGGGAAGCTTCTCTTGATTACAGTGCTTCCGATATTCAATACGATGAACAGGGAAATGCATCCTTTGATCTCATCCGGCACGGGATACCGTCCGGGCATGTGACATTATCTGTAGGCGGAGAACACAATGTTTATAATGCGCTTTCCGCCATTGCTGTTGCGGATCTCCTGGGCGTATCAGCAGAAACGATACAGGAAGGCCTCCTTTCCTTCCACGGAACAGACCGCCGTTTTGAATACAAGGGAGAATTTAACGGTATTACCGTGATCGATGATTACGCACATCATCCCACGGAGATCGAAGCGACCCTGAAAAGTGCTGCCCACTACCCGCACAGAGAACTGTGGTGCATCTTCCAGCCCCACACCTACACCAGAACGAAAGCACTGTTCGATGAATTTGCACAGGCACTTTCACACACAGACCATCTGATCCTGGCAGATATTTATGCAGCGCGAGAGACTGATACCCTGGGCATCTCCTCAGAACAGCTTGCCCGTGCAGCCGCCTCTTACGGCTGTGACGCCATCTATCTGCCAAGCTTTGATGAGATAGAAAAATACGTCAGGGATCACTGTCAATCAGGGGACTTGTTGATAACTATGGGCGCGGGAGACGTTGTAAATATTGGGGAAGATCTCTTAAAAGCCTAGTTATCCCCATTATCCCCACAGTTTTATCAACAAAAAACATCAAATTCTCGTAAAATAATTCTTTTTCCTGCCGCAACTTCATGCTATGATTAAATGGCATCAAATTTACGAACATTAAAGGAGCAGGAACATGAGTGCATTGGTTTTGCGTAATCGTTTCCAGGGCAATACGACTCTGGTCGAGAATGAATTTATAGACAATTACATGGCGGCAGCGAACGGCGAATTTGTCAAGATCTATCTCCTCCTGCTTCGTCATATCAATAATCCGGACGTGTCCCTCAGCATTTCCAGGATTGCCGATTATCTTGAGAACACAGAGGGAGATGTTCTGCGCGCATTGAAGTACTGGGAGAAGCAGGGACTTCTGAGGTTGGAATATGATACGGATCAGAATATCATTGGTCTGGATCTGGTATCTCCTTCCGCACCAAATGCCGCACCCCCGGTCAGACCGGAACCGGTGCCCCATGAAGCACAAAGTACACCCGCACAGGCGGCGCCCGTTTCCAATCCGAAGTCTGTTGTGAACCGCAAGGAATTAAAGCAGATTCTTTTTGTCGCCGAGCAGTATCTTGGCAAGACTTTAAGCCGAACCGATGTGGACACAATTACCTATTTTTATGACACACTCGGCTTTTCTGCTGATCTGATTGAATATTTAATCGAATATTGTGTCGAAAATGGTCATCGGAGTATGCACTATATCCAGAAAGTTGCTCTGTCCTGGGCGGACGAGCACATCACCAGCGTGGAACAGGCGAAGAATACATCCGCGCTTTATAACAAAACATGCTACTCCATTCTGAATGCATTTGGAATCAAGGGCCGCGGACCTGCCGCTTCCGAATTAGAATACATACGCAAATGGACCGCAACCGACGGGATCGATCTGGAACTGATCCTCGAGGCCTGCAACCGTACCATGGCAGCGATTCATCAGCCCAGTTTTGAATACACGGACAAGATCCTTCAGAACTGGCGCAGCAGAAATGTACATACTCTCACCGATGTCCGTGTTCTTGACTCTGCTTACGAACAGGAAAAAAACGCCCAGAAGAAGAATCCGCGCCGCACACCGGTGCAGTCTGCGCCATCCAAATTCCGCAGTTTCGAAGAACGCTCCTATGATATGGACGAATTGACGAAAGAATTACTGCGAAGCAACTAAGAAAGGGAGAATACCGTGCCGTTAACCAATTCGCAATATAATACGCTGATGCGTATCTATGAAGAGAAACAGGTACGCAGCCGAGACCGCCTGAATCTTCATTTTGAACGGGTATATGAGGCCGTTCCGGAAATAAAATCCCTGGATGATTCTATTTCCTATTACAGCGTACAACAGGCACGCAAGCTGCTTTCCGGAGATGAAAGTGCTTTGCCTGCGCTGAAGAAACAACTTCATGAGCTTTCCCAGAGAAGGACACAGCTTCTTGTGGAGAATGGTTTTCCGGCAGATTATCTGGAAGCCACTTACGAATGCCCCGACTGCAAAGATACCGGTTATATCGGTAACCAGAAATGCCATTGCTTTTTAAAATCAATCATTGATTTGTTTTATACTCAGTCGAATCTGAAGGGAATTCTTGAGCATGAGAATTTTGACACTTTTTCATTCGACTATTATTCCAAAAATTATATAGATCGTTTGTCCGGACAGACTTCGCGGGCTCTTGCCGAAAAAGCCTACTTTGAGTGTATGAATTTCATCCGCAATTTCGATACCGCCCATGAAAATCTGCTTCTGTTTGGCACTACCGGAATCGGAAAGACGTTTCTCTCCCACTGTATTGCCAGAGAAATCATGCAGTCCGTACATTCCGTTCTTTATCTGACTGCCAGCGAACTTTTCGATTCGCTGCTTGACAAAACCCTGAATAAAACTGACGACAGTCAGTTATTATATGAACAGATTCAAACTTGCGATCTGCTGATTATTGATGACCTGGGAACGGAACGCAATACAGATTTCGTCGTTTCCCAGCTGTTCGTGTGTCTGAATGACCGTATTCTGAATAACCGCTCCACGATCATTTCCACGAACCTCACCCTTGAAAAGATTAAGTCCAACTATACGGAACGGACTTTTTCCCGTATCAGCAATCATTACAAAATTCTTCGCCTTGCCGGCGATGACATTCGTATTCAAAAAAAACTAATGAACAGGGAGGAACTCTAAATGTTACACCGCAAAGAACGTATTCTTGACAATATTCCGGTAGGGTCACTCGGCATTATCGCCGTTGACGGCTGTCAGGAAATGGGCACCCGCGTAAATGACTACCTGGTAAGATGGCGCAAAGAGGACGAAAGTGCCAACAAAGATCATATTGTTTTCAACGGATATGAGAAGGATACTTATCTCATTGATGCAAAGGTTCCACGTTTTGGTTCCGGAGAAGCAAAAGGAATCATTGAAGAGTCCGTAAGGGGAATGGATCTCTATCTGATGGTTGATGTCTGCAATTATAGTCTCACCTACTCCTTGACCGGTAATATCAATCATATGTCTCCGGACGATCATTTCCAGAATCTAAAGCGTATTATCGCTGCTGTAGGTGGAAAAGCCCGCAGATTGAATGTTATTATGCCTTTCCTCTATGAGAGCCGCCAGCATAAGAGAAGCGGACGCGAATCACTGGACTGTGCTCTTGCGCTGCAGGAACTGGTCCGCATGGGCGTTGACAATATCATCACATTTGATGCACACGATCCCCGTGTACAAAACGCAATTCCACTCAGTGGTTTCGAGACGATACGTCCGACTTATCAGTTTGTGAAGGGTCTATTAGATAACGTAAAGGATCTTCAGATCGACAGTGAACATATGATGGCGATCAGCCCAGATGAAGGCGCCACCGAACGTGCAATCTACCTTGCGAACGTACTTGGTCTTGATATGGGTATGTTCTACAAGAGACGTGATTATACCCGCGTTGTGGATGGCCGCAATCCGATTGTCGCACATGAATTCCTTGGCTCTTCTGTGGAGGGAAAAGACGTCATTATTCTGGATGATATGATTTCTTCCGGCGACAGCATCCTCGATGTAGCCGGACAGCTCAAGGCAAGAAAAGCAAAACGAATCTATGCGGCTGCTACCTTCGGTCTCTTTACAAACGGTATGGGTAAATTTGACAAAGCATACGAAGACGGTCTGCTCGATGGTGTTCTGACAACTAACCTGATCTACCAGTCACCGGAGCTTTTAAGCCGTCCATATTACATCAACTGTGATATGAGCAAATACATCGCTCTTGTAATTGACACCCTGAATCACGACGGATCTATCAGCAGTATTCTTGATCCAAGCGAACGTATTCAGAACATTGTTCAGAAATACAAGAATGGGGAAGATTTCTAAATTTTAATATAGGTATTCCTTATCACAAAAGGCTGTGTGAAAAACTATTGTCCTCGTTTTCACACAGCCTTTTTTCAATACCAATATACAGCCCTTATAAACATATCTTATGATACGAAATCCCGTTTCTTTTCAAAGCTTCTTCTTCTCTACTCTGGCATGTAAAGATCAGTACCTGCTTCCGATTCCTTTCCAGCCAACGCAGTACCGCGCTCAGGCGCCGGTCATCATAACAGACAAACGCATCATCAAAGACCACAGGGAATTCTTCTTCATGGAGAATCTCCGCTGCAGCCATACGAAGAGCAAAATAAATCTGTTCCAGCGTTCCCTTACTAACCTGATCCATTGTGATGATTCTGCCTTCCACCAGAAGCTGTACACGCATTGCATCGTCCACCCAGACCTTTTCATATACGCCTTCCGTCACCTCACACAGGATCTCGGAAACACGACAGTTCAGTCTCTGTCCAAACCTGCCCTGCATTTCTTTCGACAGCTGATTCATTCGTTCCGCCGCAATCTCATAGGCCCGGCGATGTTTTTCCAATTCTTTGATGTCGTCACCGACTTCATCCATCTCATCCAGTTGTTCTGACAGATTCTCATACTGTACCTTCTTCTCACGGCACTCCTCCCTAAGCCGCTCCACCTGCCACCTGAGCTTTTCGGTATCTGCTTCCATTTTCTTCTGCTCCTGCGTCTTTTCCTCATCTTCCGCTTTCTTTTTGCGTCCGTCTTTCATACGGTTCCACAAATGCATCCCCTCTGCAAGCGCAATCACAATTGTAATCAGGAAATTCCATGGACGTTTAAAGAGTATAAAGGATAAGATCACCGCCAAAAGCATTGCCAAAAGCACAGCCGGATGAACACGCCAGTTGGAAAAAACACCCTTCCCTGCTTCTTCCTCCGCCGCCTTCCGCAGCTCTTCTCTTCTTTTCCCACAGCTTTCCATTCTGTCGTTCCAGGCATCTTCTGCCTGCTGCAGATCCTTCTCCAGCCGGTGCAGATCCCGCCAAACATAAGAAATCTCCAGCTCAATCTTCTCCCGTTTTTCCTGTTTCTGCCGTCCGTGTTCACGAATTGCTTTTTCCGTCTCTTTTTTTCTCTCGCCTAAAAGTTCCAGTGCCGCCGATAGATTCATTTCACCATTGCCGGTCGCATAATAATTCGCGGCATAATCTTTAAGCCTTGCCGAAAGCGCCGCTGTTGTAGCGGCACGCATCTGCCCCACCGCCACGGTATTTTCAAAATCCGCCTCAGTCATTCCGTCAAGTAGTACATCCAGATCCCCATGCTCCAAAGAAAGCTGTTCCCCGTCATCCTCACAGAAGAGCAGTGCACTCTTCGCGTACTTGTCAAAATGTCGCTCCAGACGGAAATTTCGTCTGCCACAGGTAAACCGAATCACCCCCGCATAATAATTCGGGTTCTCCCATGGTTCATATCTGCTGAAGGTGTCGTTGGCCGCCGCTCTTCCCCGTCCGCGTTCCATCCCAAAAAGCATCCCTTTTAAAAATGTATGAACCGTCGTCTTTCCGACACCATTTTCCCCATAGATCAGATTCATTCCATCCGAAAACCTGATATTTTTATTTGAGAACTTTCCAAAGTTCTCCAGCACCAGCTCTTTAATCTCCATTTTCTATCCCCTTTTCGTCTCCAGAAGCGCTTTCACGCCCTCAAAAAGCGCCAGAGCTTCCTCACTTCCTTCCGGACTTTGTTTCAGACTTTCGATGTATACTCCCAACAAATTATCTTTGTTCTGCTCCGCCAACATTTCAAAGTCATACGCAGGTTTTGTCTCGTCCACAAATTCAAGTACATTTCCATATGCATCCATTCCAGAGACATCATACACCTGATCCGGACTGCGATATCCGTCAAGTATAATCTTGTACAGATTCTGTGTTCCTCCGGAGACGATCATCTGTGCAATCTTCTCCCTTAATTCTCTTCCTGTCATCTGCTCTGTAGTTTCCACTTTCATATGAACATACTCCCGGGACGCAAACGGAACGAATTCTGTCTTGACGGATTTTCCTCGAATCTCTCCGATTATATATCCATGTTTTCCGACATCATTCTTGTCTGTCGGTTCCAAAGACCCCGAATAATAGATATGGTTTTTCTCAATCTCCATCGGCCGATGTATATGCCCGAGTGCTACATAATCATACCCCAAGTTCATAATATTGTTTCTTTGAATCGGGATATGCTTCTCATCCCCGCCATGGGCTATCAGGATCTCAACCGGCTGTTTCTTCTGTGGAAACGCATCGGTATACAGTGCTTCACGGATTTCTTTCTGCCCGTAACTGAAACCATAGACGCTGGTTCCCAACTCCTCAAATTCCACAAATCCCATAGTCTGCTCCAGCAACGGATAGACCTGGCTTTTCCACTGATATGTAAGATAATAAGAAGATGGTTTTAGATAATCGTGATTCCCAGCGATGAACACGATCTTTGTGTGCGTTAGCTGTGAAAAAAGATAATCCACTTCCTTCAGTTCCCTAAGAAGAGGCTGTCTGTGAAACAGATCTCCCGCAATCAGAAGAAGATCCACCTGTTCTTCCTCACACACCTTAACCAGACGTTCCAGACTGTTCCACAATTCTTCCGCCCGTCTCTGGCTATACGCGCTTCCTGCGTCTGGCGATGCTCCAAGATGGATGTCTGCTGTGTGTATAAACCTCATCAATCTCCCCCTCCTTTTCCATCGGCAAATCCACGATCATCCGGGTTCTTCCGTCTTCACTTTCGGCGCGCATCGAGCCACCATGCAGTTCTACGATTTCTTTCGCGATAGCAAGCCCCAGCCCGGCACCACCCGTTGTACTGGAGCGCGCCGCATCTGCCCTGTAAAATTTATTAAAAATCTTTTCCAGCTTATCTGCCGGAATGGTATCTCCTTCATTTTCAAAAACGATCTCAACAATCTGCTCCTTTTGCCGGGCCAGTATTCGAAGTTCTGTATCGCTTCGGCAGTAGGCAATCGCATTTCTCAGAATATTGTCAAATACTCTGGCCAGTTTATCCGGATCTCCCTTGATCAACAGATTCCCCTCCGTCTGAACTGTGCAGATGAGATTCTTTTCCTGCAGGACCGCATACAATTCATCCGCGATCTGCTCCAGCATCATATCCAGATCCAATTCCACCGGCTCCAGTGTAATATCCTGAAGATTCAGACGCGTGATCTCAAAGAATTCATTGATCAGATCGCCGAGACGGATCGCCTTCTCCAAAGAAATGTGCGTATACCTGGCCCGTTCTGCCTCCGACATTTCCGGATTCGTATCCAGCATCGTCAGATACGCCACCACCGAAGTCAGCGGTGTCTTCAGATCATGCGCCAGGAACAATACCAGATCATTTTTCTTCTCTTCGATCTCCTGCGCTTCTTTTTCCTGTTTTTTCAGTGTCTGCTTGATTTCATTCAGACGATCCTCCAGCGGTTTCAATTCCGTGATAAGCCGGATGGGCTGATCCGAATCAGAGAGAATGTTCTCGATTCCATCACCGATCTGATCCATGTATCTGGTCATTTTCGATAGCGCAATATAGAAGAATAGCGAAAAAAGAGCCAGAAATCCCAGAATCATAAAAAATACTTTGTTATCCCCGATCAGCAGCCAGTACAGATGAATGGCCGTTCCCTCTTCCACATGCAGGGTTTCCATCAGCTTCAGAAACAGATTTGCAAAGCTGTCGTTATACACGCCGTCGATCACATACTCCAGAATCACACCGCCTACCAATACCGTGAGTGCTGTCACAAAAACCGTCTGAAGCAAAATACTGAGTTTTAATTTACGGTAATTATTCTTCAACCTTATACCCAACTCCCCACACCGTCTTGATAAAGTCCGATTTTCCGGTAGGACCGCTCATTTTCTCGCGCAGATGCCGAATATGAACCATGACGGTATTATTGCTGTTTTTATAGTAGTTTTCATGCCAGACCGATTCAAATAACTCCTCCGAACTGATCACCTTCCCACGGTTCTCGCAGAGCAGCCACAAAATATCAAATTCAATCGGAGTCAGCGTCAACGACCGCTCATTGTATGTACATTCATGTGACTGCTTGTTCAGAACCAGCCCGCCGAAATCAATCACATCCCCCTCGCTCCTGCTCTTATCATTGTACTGCGTATAGCGGCGCATCTGCGCTTTCACTCTGGCGACAAGCTCCAACGGATTAAACGGTTTCGGGATGTAATCATCTGCTCCCATTGTAAGTCCGGTAATCTTGTCCAGATATTCCGTTTTTGCCGTCAGCATAATGACCGGAAATGTGTATTTCTCCCGGATTTTCTTCAGAATAGTGAAGCCGTCGATATCGGGAAGCATCACATCCAGAATGGCCAGATCAATTCTCGTGCTCTCAATACAGTCCAACGCATCCTGCCCCGTATAAAACTTCAGGACATGGTATTCATTCTGCAGATACAGCTCCACGACATCTGCAATCTCTTTTTCATCATCCACAATTAATATTGTATTCATACTCCTTCCTCCTTCTCTTATGCCACCTCAAGCCTTCTTCTCATCTTTCCACTGATGTACAGAGTAAAACATCGCCGCAGCTGGCGCCTCTTAAGCCTCCATCTGCGGCGTTTTCTCACTTTCTAAAGTTCACAGTTATTAACCGTTCTCGGGAACGGAATCACATCGCGAATATTGGACATACCGGTGAGATACATGATGCATCTCTCAAATCCCAGACCAAATCCTGCATGTCTTGTGGAACCATATTTTCTCAAATCCAGATAGAACTGATAATCTTCCGTTTTCAGGTTCAGTTCCTTCATACGGGCAAGAAGCTTGTTGTAGTCATCCTCCCTCTGACTTCCTCCGATGATCTCACCGATTCCCGGAACCAGACAGTCCACAGCCGCAACCGTCTTGTTATCATCGTTCATCTTCATATAGAACGCTTTGATCTCCTTCGGATAATCTGTCACAAATACCGGGCGCTTGAATACCTGTTCTGTCAGATACCGCTCATGCTCGGTCTGAAGATCTGTTCCCCAGGATACCTTATATTCAAAATTCTCATTATTCTTTTCCAGAATCTCAATTGCTTCGGTGTAAGTCACACGGGCAAACTCAGAATTAACCACATTATTCAGCCGCTCCAGAAGCCCCTTGTCCACAAATGAATTGAAGAAATTCATCTCTTCCGGTGCATTTTCCATCACGTAACGAATAATATATTTCAGCATGCTCTCTGCAAGTATCATGTCATCATCCAGATCCGCAAATGCGATCTCCGGTTCGATCATCCAGAACTCAGCCGCATGGCGGGTTGTATTGGAATTCTCTGCACGGAACGTAGGCCCGAAGGTATAAATATTCCGGAACGCCTGTGCAAATGTCTCTCCGTTCAGCTGTCCGCTTACCGTCAGATTGGTTTCCTTATTAAAGAAATCCTTTGTGTAATCTACAGTTCCGTCCGGATTCTTCGGCAGATTCTCCAGATCCAGTGTGGTAACGCGGAACATCTCTCCCGCTCCCTCACAGTCACTTCCGGTGATCAGCGGTGTATGCACATACACAAATCCTCTTTCCTGGAAGAATTTGTGGATCGCATACGCGGTCAGGGAACGAACACGGAATACAGCCTGGAATGTATTCGTTCTCGGGCGCAAATGTGAAATTGTTCTCAAATATTCGAAACTATGGCGTTTCTTCTGAAGCGGATAATCCGGAGCAGATGCTCCTTCAATCTCAATCTCTTCCGCCTGAATCTCAAAAGGCTGCTTTGCTTCCGGAGTTGCCACCAGTGTTCCCCTTACAATAATGGCTGCCCCTACATTCAACTTGGAAATCTCTGCAAAGTTCGGCATTGCATCGTGATAAACCACCTGCAGCGTTTCAAAGAATGATCCATCATTTACAACGATAAATCCGAAAGATTTGGATCCGCGCACACTGCGAACCCAGCCACCAATCGTGACTTCCTTGTCCAAGTATTCTTCCCGGGATTTGTATAGTTCTTTAATCGTTATTAAATTCATTGGTAAAACCCTCCGTCCATATCATTACATTATTTTTAAGTATAACATTATTCTCGATATTTTGAAAGGGTTATTTCGTCTACTCCAAAGTTATGATGATATCATCATTCTCCCGTCCGGCATCCCGGAACACCTGCATGATCTCCTGAAAATATTCGCTGCGTCCCGTGCTGTGAAATACTTCTATATGCGTATTCTGCATATCATTCAGGCAGTCCTGCAGCGTATCCAGGTTATTCTCATACCGGTCCGGAAGATCCAGTTTCTCCTTGATGTACTGATGTGCTTTCTCCGGCTCCTCCATATATAACCCATTCAAAATGACTGACTTCATCTGCAAATCCTCCTTTTCCAGTTTTCTAGATTCTGGTTTCCCTATTCCGGAATCAATTCTAGGATTTGCAGTTTTATCGGAAATATACACGTTTCTCTACGGCTTGCATCTTCCACAAGGCTCATATCCCTGCGCAATCAGCTCCGTACGGGTTCCGGTATACTCCTCTTTATTTTCTTTCTTGATCTCTTCTGCTCCCCCGCAAGAAGAAAAGTGAAATTTTTTCGTGTTTGTGTTAAGAATATAATTATTTTTCCGATCAGAATTTACTGTTTCTTTCGTATCCTCAGCTTCCCGACTGTCGCCTGTGGCATAATCCACTTCAATTCCCGGCTGAACGTTGTACACATATACGTTATAACAGATCTCTTCTCCGTCATCTTCCACAGACTTGGCTTCCATCTGCACACCGGACGCAACCAGATTATCCCCCTCGAAAACCGGTGTCACACGATACATCACATGGTTCCCTGTCTCACGGATATAATCCGCCACCATATTCTCAAACGGAAGCATCCCTTCCACATTCATATAGCGTGTTCCTGTAATCAGATTTTCTTCATTTGCGTTCTCCGCCGTAAGCTGATATCCAATCAAATGACAGCGGTTGTACAAATATTTTCCATCCACATTATCGTATTTCACCGTCTGCCAGCCGGACGGTTTCACCTGGCCGATATTTCCCCTTTTCTCCGTGGGCATCAGTTCTTCGCCGATCACAGCCTCTGCCACCCCGCATCTTCCCAATCCGTCCAGCTCACTGTAAGATTCATATGCCTCCGGCTGCAGCTCATCCTCTGTAAAATCCGGCTCATCATCGTTGATGACCACATAAGGTTCTCCGTCATATTCCTGAACCTGCGCGACCGAGCTTGCACCGGAATTCTCCCACATCTGCGCATTTTCTTCCGCAAAAATTCCCGCCTCCTCACATCCCGCCAGCGGAAATGCAAGAAGAGTGCAAAGTGCAATAGTAATGATTCTATTTCTTTTAATCATTCTGTTTTTCTCCCCTTATGTAAATCTCTTTCGTGATCTTTTCATGTGAATTGCCCCTCATATCCACACTTTCTACTTTTTCCCACTCCTCAAGACATAAGTCCAGATACTGATCCGCCGGATATCTCCGATTCCAATGATATACGATCAGTTTTTCAATTCTGGAAACGTATGGCTTCAGTTCTGCATTTTCTACAAAACAGTATTCTCCCTCCTGTGCCATCTCCAGAAACTGTTCTGAGCTTATGATCTGCATATCACCGGCTTCCTCTCTGTCTCTCAGTTCTCCTGCCGATGCAAATAATTTTTCCGAAAATGGATGAATCCAAAGTTTTCCGTCTCCGCAGATCTTACGGATGTCTCCCGTTACCACTTTATCGCGGCTCTGTCTGCGCTTGTTGAACATCATGCCTTCGGCATCGTCAATACATAGAATTACTATCATAAACCTTATATTCTCCCCTTTTCTGCTGGTTACCTATGATATACTGAAAAAGTGTCTTGTTGGAAGTCTAACATATCCTGTAACGGATTTCAACACCCGTATTATTGTCCTGCCCTAATCCTTCTTATAATTAGCAGGCATTCTATATATTCATCCTCAAGCACCGTATCGTCGTCCTGCTCTGCCCACTTAATGTACAGGTAAAGAGTGTCAGATCCCAGTCTCCACTCCTCATCTCATCCACGGCCACCCCCTGAAGTACTTCCATCTCCGCCACTTCATATGAAAATTCATTTCCATCCACATCTTTGAAAATAACAGGGTCTCCAACCTGCAGTTTACTCAGATTTCCAAAGAAAGAAACGTAATTGTGTGCGGCAATAATCAGATCATCCTTATACGCAGAGCCTTCATAACGGCAAGGTGCAATCTTCAGACTCGGGGGGCTTAGGCTGCTGACGACCGGAAGTTCCAGATTCAAAGACGGAATCTGAAGAACCCCGATATACTCCACGCCATCAATCCGCTGCACCGGCATCTCCATATCCGGATTCAAAATATAATCCGGTATTTCCGGTTCATCTTCCTGTTCCTCCTCATCCTGCTCCTCTATCCGGATTTCATCCAATGCCTGACGGGCAGAACACTTTGCCCGATATTCATCATAAATATTATATCCTGTAAGCAAAAAGGCTGCCGCAATCAGCAGCAGCCCTGACAGGATCCACGTTTTCCCTTTATTTCTCATGTGTATTTCCTCTCCGACGTAACAGTCCGATCACGATAAGGAGCAAGCCTCCGGCCACAAGTACCGGAACCGGCCACCAGAGCTGTCCAGTCTGCGGGAGCGTAGGATTTCCGGGTTGATCCGGATTTTCAGGTTGTTCCGGATTTTCAGGGGTACCCTCATCATACGTATTTGTCACCACAAATGTGGTGCCTTCCCGGGTCACCAAAACCGTATAGTCCTCCAGTTCCTTTTCCGCTACAGTCCACTTAAAGCTCTCATCCAGCTCATCCCATGTATACCGCCAGTCATTTGAAGTACTCAGCGTGACGGTGTCAAATACTTCTCCGTCCTTCAGAAGCTGCACCTCAATCTCCTTCGGACGCTCCTTCTCATGCCCTTCATCCTTCCATACCTTCAATACTTTACGGGTTATCGTCTTCGGCTCTTCCGGAACCGGCTCCGAATCATGTTTGGCGTTGGCTGTTACATCATAGATCCAGGTGTTATTTTCCTTATCCAGACTCGGCAGCATCACCATAAACGGGGACGCGTCATAATAGTATCCGTCCTGTGTATGGCGCCGGCTGATCACCAGATATAAGCCCGGTGTCAGTTTTTCCTGTGTGTTCGGAAATGTAACCAGTCCATTTTCATCCGTCTTCCCACTGTCAGTCGGCGGAATCTGATCCCGGAGAACATATCCTTCCAGCGTCGCTGCCAGTTCCCTCCAGGCCTCATCGTTCTTTCCGCGGATGTCTACATTAAACTGCTGATACGTCTCTGTAGTCGTCAGTTCTCCGTACTCATCTACCGTAGCCACCAGATAAATGTCAAACTCCGCACCGGCCAACGGCGTATCGCCATCCCGATAGGAAATGGTCAGACTCACATCCTTATTCAGTTCAATGCTTCCCGCCGCCAGTACGCTCATCGGCAGGATCATACACGCCGCCAGCAAACTAAGCAGAACGGCCGTCAGACGTTTAGAAATCTTCATCATCGTCACCTCCATGATTTTTCTTGCGCTGCCTCGGGAGCAGCAGGATCACTAAAAGCAAAAGCAACATCGGGGTTGCTATAGCAGGTGCCACGATCAGCGGCTCAATCTGTACTGCGTCTGCCGCCACACGGGCTTTATTTGCTTCTTTTACATTTTCAATTCGATGCCCCCGCACCAACAGGCGGTGGCTGTTGATTCCGTATGGAGTACAGGTAACAAGTGTGCAGTAGTCCTTTCCTTCCACAATACGAAGCGCCTCAACCTGCTGTGGTTCTACGATCAGAATCTGATCGACCTCATATGTCAGGACCTCGTCCATCACCCGAAGCATAAAAATGTCTCCTTCATTCAGCTTATCCAGGTTGGTAAATATCTTCGCGCTCGGCAGTCCTCTGTGTCCGGACAGCACACAATGGGTACTTTCCCCGCCTACCGGAAGACTCGTCCATTCCAGATGACCGATCGCAGTCTGAAGTACAGATGCATTCGTTCCGTGATAAATCGGAAGGGAACAATTGATCTTCGGAATCTCTATGTAACCCATAATTCCATTCGAATCTATATTCAGCATACTCTCGTATTCTGCCTTTTCTTCTTCGGAAAGCGTATAGTCTTTGTTCTGCCCCTTCATACGTTGATTATACCTTTGGGCATCTTCCCACATTTTTTTACGGGTTTCCTTGTCCAGATTCTTCACCTTCTCAGAATACTGTGAAATTGCCTGACTCTGGTGAAACGAATTCCAGTAATCGCTTACCGAAGGATACAGCAGTAAGGACAAGCCTGCAAGAAGCATCAGAATTAGTATAACGGTTATAAAATAATTGCTTTTTTTCTTCTTCATGCAGGCTTCTCCTTGCCACTGTGAGCCGGGGGAATCACCCCCGGCCTTCACAATGTTATGTTTTTTTATTTTCCAGTACACCTCGGCGTACTTGCTGCGAGGTGAGCGTCTTATCTTCTTTCAAGATAATTTCTGAATTTCTTTCTTAGGTCTTCTTCCCTATCTGTCACTCATGCGTTTTCTCACGATCAGGAGCACAACGGCTGCAAGAACAAGAACGGAACCGATAATGTAGAAAATTGTGGTACCCATTCCACCGGTGGACGGGAGTTCGGCTCCGGTATTGTTGATGATATGTACACCGCTGTTGCCATTTACCCAGGTATCGCCAGTCATGTTTGTGGTCAGATTGCTGTCCTCAATTTTGACTTCTACACGCCCTGAAAGCTTGTTGTATCCGGCCGGAGCTTCGGTTTCTTCAAGCCAGTATGTCGTGTTGGCATCCAGACCCTTGACTGTTACTTTGCCCGCTTCGATGACATCAGGTGTAAATCCTTCTTTTTTCTTCTCAGCATCGGTAGCAACGTGGTAATCGCCATTATCTTCCTTTACCAGAGCAATCTTATTGCCTCCGGTCGGAGCGTCATACAGCTCGAACTTGGCACCGTTCAGAACCTTCCCGTTGCTGTCGGTTTTGATGATGTCAAACATGAACGTATATGTATCTGTACGTTTCCAATCTGTTTCATACTTAGATTCCTCACCATAATTCAGTTTGGTCTCATTCGTATTAGCATTAGTTGAAATAACAGCATTCTCATTTAATATAGCCTTATATGTAACTGTAATTACTGTATCTTCCTGTATTGTATCTAAATAATCTTGAGTGAAAACAATCTCAAAGTCGCAACCATCTTTTGTTTCATCTCGATTTTCCTTCGCATTAGGATTTTCAACCCTAACGGAATAATCTTTTCCTTCCGTTAAAGTAATAGGCCGTTCTGTTTCAGTAGCACTTACTCTTTTAGCTTCTACACTAATCGAATCGTGAATCAGAGTCAAACCCTGAGACATTTTATCATGCAGCACATAGTTCTGAGCACCCTTTTTCGCTGTAATAGTTGTTTTAAAATTAACAGTATCTCCAATCTGAGCGGTATTACTGTCACCCCAATGTTTATCAGAATCCTCTTGTACTTTCTTCTCCGGAACAGGCACTTCATTCTTTTCATACATTTCCACATTAGGATTGGTTGTATCCAAAGAACACAATGTTCCTAATGATGTGTCAACAAGATAATATCCAAGTTTCAAATCACTAAATGTAACGGTCGAATGAGTTTTTCCTTCTGCCGCTGCAGGTGCTGTAGCTTTAGCATCAGGAGTAATAGTGCTACCAGTTTTAGTCGCTTCAGCCTGTGCCAATTTTGCAAATTCTGCTACTCTTTCTTCGGTTTTTTCTCCAACCCAAGTCACATAGCCCTGGTCATCAACCGTGACATAAGATGTCTGCGTCTTCAGCCATTCCTTCCAAGCACTGTTGGCCTTGTAGGCATAAGCACCAGTTGCGGTAATATTGCCTTGTTCATCTTTAGTATGTGAATAGCTCTCCAGATACAGAATCTGATAAGCATTATAAGTCTGTCCCGGGACAGCATCATTAATCGTAATAGAACCGCCGTCAAGTGAACCTTGTTGTGCGGCAAAAGTAGTTCCAGCCATGGCAAGAACCATGACCAGGGTCAACAATAAGCTGACAAATTTCTTGATGTGTTTCATGGCTTGTTTTCCTTTCTTTTCTTTCTTTTCTTGTGTTTTATTTAGATACTTCAAATAGTGTTTTGCGTATTAAGAAGACGCGATGCTCTCCTTTCTACGCTTGATATGTATATACAACAGGAAGCCTGATGCTGATATCAGCAACATTCCTCCCGCAGCATATGGTATTGTACCGGTTCCTCCGGTATTAGGGAGTTCATAGCAAGGCTTGTTAACAAACGCCGCCTGCGCTTTCTTCTCATTTTCAATCGTTCCGGCAACTATATACCCTTCTTTTCCATTAACAGTCGTTACATACCCTGCTGTAGTCAACTCTGTCACTTTATAGTAGGTACCCGCCGGAATGCTGCCGATGACAACTTTCTTGTTCTGGTGCAGTTTAATAGTTCCTCCACTTTTCACAGTTCCATAAGTAACACTACCATTGTCATCAATGCTTCCAAGAGTATAGCTAAAAGTCTGATTTAGAGGAGCACCGCCTTGCTTCGTCAAAAGCTCTACTTTGAACTCATACTCTTCACCGCTATAATCCATATTCTCCGTTTCCTGCAAAGTCTTGGTAATACACAAATCTCCAACCTCACGGGAAGTCACAGAACTAGAGACTAACGGTAAATTAAAACTCATATAGCAAGTAGAACCTGATGCACCACGCTCTGTATAGAAGAAAGACAATGTATGCTGTCCCGAAGAGCCTTCCGGTAAGTAATCTCTCAAATTCACATACTCACCAATCGAACTATGTACGCCGCCTATATCGCATACAAGCTGTTTATCCAGGAATACCCACAGATCATCGTCTCCAAAGAAATAATAATCAAGTGGCCCCACATAATCTTGATCCAAATTGAAACTCAGAGCAAAATTCATTCCAAAGAACCAGTTATGAGCATTTCCATCATCTCCGGGCGGGAAACTGCCCTCAGGTGGATTATCATTTTCAGCAATTCCTGCAAATTTTCCAGTATTACCATATTTCCCCCACAATGCATCGGTTCTACCTGCTGCCTGATCCAGCGGCCAGAAATTATTGGTAAAAATATTACTCTGCCAACCTGAACTATTATTCTTGCCATCCCAAATACAATTTTGATGTGGTGACGGATGGAAAAAGTATTGCAAATCGTGAATTGTATTTGATTTTCCATTTGAATTTGCAAGCGTAGCCGAACTTAATGTATAAGTATCTCCCACTCTTTCAAAGGCCAGTGAACTATTCTGATAGGTTTGCTTATATTCCGCATCACCATCATTAAAAAGTTTTGGTGCCACAATCCACTCATTGTAACGGATAGTGCCATCATCATTGAGACCACTGGCAATACCAAATGTAGCTTTTCCATAGTTACTATTCCTGTCATTTGCTTTATTTAATGCTCCACCATCAAACAAATAACCAGACATTCCTGTACCACAGTTTTGATTTCCAAACGCGAGTATATCCGCACCAGAATTCCAATTTCTTTTTCCATTCGAACTAGTACCATAGTTTTCCTTGCTATTAATACCTGTTTTTCCGGTTCTCCATCTACCATCGGTATTTTTTCCACTGGAAATGTTATAATCATAAAAAGTGGTACTATTGTGATATTCACCCTGATTTGGATCATAGACCAGTCTAATCACAGTGCCTTCATCGATTAAAATAGTGTTTTCACCAGCCTGTCCTGCTTCGTTTGTAAAGGAAGTTGTTCCTGAGGTATATGTATAAATCTCCCAATCTTCGCGATTCTTACTGTCTGCGTTTCTTCCTTCCTTGAGAACCCAAATCTCTTTCAATTCGAAATCTTCATTATCCTTAAGCTTATTGAAATATTGCAGATCCGGTTCCGTTCTGTACTGACATGTTTTTTCAGTATACATCCTCGTCAGTTCCCTAACCGTGGATACTTTATACATGTCCGTTGCCACTCCGGCATTCTGTTCTGTTTTCCGCCCTATTCCCTCGAGATACAAATTACGGGTTGCCATCGTACCTGCATTGGTAGGCAGTTTCTTTCCGCTCGTATCAATTACTTGTAAAGGATTATTTCCGGAAGTTGCATACCGCTGTATATTGGCATAGTATTGAACTTTAAAAGACGGATTGGTATTGTTAGCCGTAATCTCTATCGGCTGAGTAATGTTATTAATTGTAAAAGTGGTATACCCATCAGCTTGCGTAGATTGCACCTCTACCGGCTCCCCATTCACACCTCGACACGACCAGATAATCTCATCGCTGTTCTGAACCGTCACAGTTGCTTCTCCACCTGTAGAAACAACCTGCGTCATTTTGTCAAGTTGCTCAGCAGGATAAACCGCATACGCATCATCCCGGACACTGACGGACCAGAAATTATTTTTCCTGCCAATTTTACTTTCTGCAGTATTTGTATAGACACTTTCACTTTCACCCGGGAGATAATAACATACAATATCCCCATTACTTTCCGGTGTCAGGCCAATGTTGTAAGTATTATCATCGTTTTTTACAATAACAGCATCATTGGAAATACGATATTTCTGCTCCATATACCAATACCGGGCACCACCAGTAGAATTCCATAACTGGAGTTTTCCTCCTTTTTTTATGTCATTACCACTTAGATCGATAACCTGATCCTCCGGTGCAATCGCAGACCAGAAAGTCGTTCTGCCATCCGCTCCGGTATCTACCTTCCATTGGGAGTTTGCATTTGTTGCGTCCGAAAGTTTTAACTGAGTTCCCGATGCATCTCCACTTGCATATCCATAAGCATTTACATAAAGTGCGCTATTACCAATCGGTGTAATAAAGGAGTATCCGCTCTCTGCTGCCCGTACCCGGAATATCTGAGCATCCGTATCATTGCTCGTCCACAGCTGAACAACTTGTCCTTCCTGCAGAACACCACTACTAATGTCCATGCAATACGCTGTTCGGTCACTGCCATTTGCATAGTACATCGTATAAATATCGTTATAACTGTAACCAAAATTAGCTGCCGCCGACTGATCTGGTACATATCCGTACGGATCAAAGAACTGTTTAGCCATATCAGAAGTAATGTACGCGCGTCCACTGCCATTCATTTCACCAGAATAATAATACAATGAAGCTCCTACTGTCTTCCACTCCCCATCGACCATTACCTTGAACGTAACACTATGATTCACCTTCGTCTTATCAGGTTCAGGCGCTGGCTCCTCCAAAGGCATCACCTCGTTCTGGGTATCTGGTTCAATTACCACATCTCCCACTACGGAGAATCCTGTCTGAGTATGCGTAAAAGCAGTAGTACCGTCTGTTTGCAGCTTAGCAGCCGCATCCAGGACTTCCACATCACCTTCAACGAAATGCACAGCCTTGCATATGGTTTCCTCGCCGGTCTCTATCGTTTGCTGGTAAGAAATCGTTACCTCCATTGGACTTTTCGGTTCGATTTTTTCATTCTCCCGCAATAATTGAACATCGAAAAAACGGGCCAATTTGATATTTTCCATGTTTTCCGATGCATTCATCGCCTCTACAGCCTGGCTTAAGTACTTCTGATATTCTTCAGAATCTTTTGGAATTTCCGAAGCTTTTAGCATTGATCCTTCCGGAATTCCAGCATCCTTCCCATACTGAACCGCCACCGTGTAATCCGATCCTGTATAGTTTAACTGCATCAGGCTTTCTTCTCCCGCCTGTTCCTCCCCGGCAGGCGCATCTTTCTCTAACGTAACTGCCGGAAGTATCAGTGCATATGTAGTACAGAACACCACGATTGCCGCCAGACTTATTACAACCTTATGCCACCACTTCTTACGCCGTCTCTCCTTCATATACTTATCTGCATCTTGAAGGACGTCTTGTTTCATTCGTCACCACCATCCTCTCTATTTCAACATTCGTACCTTATCAATTTCCAATCCCGAGACTCTTTTTCCCAGCTAATTCATCCAGACTGATCTGATACAAGTCGGACATTGTAATTAAGATTTTCAATGATGGTTCCCTCACCCCTCTTTCATAATTTGAAAGCGACTGACGGCTGATACCTACACTCTCCGCAGCCTCTGCTATTGTAAAACCTCTTTGTTTTCTCAACCTTCTAAGTAATTCACCATTCATACCTTTTCTCCTCTCCTGGCAATAATCAAAATTATCTCTTTTTCAAAAATCTTCACTAATTTAGGACTCCAAATTCCGTTAACGGCCAGATGCGGAATACAATTCTTCCGACAATCTGTTCGTTTGCCACACAGCCCACACTGGTACTTCGTGAATCTACAGATGTAGATCTGTGATCTCCAATACAAAACCATCGGTTATCCGGTACTTGATACGGCAGATCAATATCACAATCCCCATAAGCTTTTTCTTTCAAATACGGTTCATCCAGAAGTTCACCATCTACATAAACGTTTCCTTCTTCATCTATATCCACCCACTGACCGGGTCCTGCAATACAGCGTTTTACCAGAATCTTATTTCCCAAATAAAAAGCAATCAGATCTCCCGCTTCAAAATCTGACCCTTTTACGGAAACAACGATATTCCCTTCTGTCAATGTCGGCGTCATAGATGATCCGTAAATCTGAAGAACCGGCATCCAGATTGTCGCGACCAGAACAGCCACTGCTGCCACAACGATCAAGGAATAAATGGTACTTCGAAGTACTCGTTTCAATCTTTTCTTATACCGTTCTCTTCCGAGTTCCGCTTTTAACTGTTCCACCGAAGGGAGTCCGGAATATGAATCCATTCGTTCTTTCATTCTTTACGGCTTCCTTTCTCCGCCATACGCTGAACATTTCGCAAATACTGTTTCGCAGCTCTGTCAGCCGCTTCAAAGACTCCGTTGATCTGTAATGCTGCCTCTGCAAGAGAACCGGCATTTTCTATCGTAATCGCCCGGTTTCTAAGCTCTGTTTTCGCTTTTTTCAGTTCAGCTTCCAGCTCCTCATTTCGTTCAATCTGCTGAATCAACATTTCCAGAAGCTCTGCACGGCTCAGTTTTCGCAATTCTTTATCCGTCATCTGACTCCTCCAACTTTTGTCCTTATGACATTCAGGCAATAAATATGGGAAGCAGTAATTCCTATACAGCTCCCCGGGATGCATGTTATACAGCACTTAACTAATTACTACTCTCTTTTCATGCTGAGTTTCAACTTCATCCATGCTGTATCCGACTACTACATAATTTCCATTATGTAGTAGATTTGATTTTATGATATTAATTATTGTTATAAAAACCTGGGTAAAGTTATTGAAAAAACGACTATTATTCAGAAATTAAATGGATTTCTATAAATTCATGTAGCTTTTATGCAACTGTTTTATGCATTTATATATGGATTGTATTTTTTATGTTTCTATTTCGAAATTTTACACCAATTTGACTTGATTTTTTGTATCCTCATGATATACTATTTGGTAACATAATGTTTACAAAGTTAAATATGTATCAATTATCAGATAATTAATCTACTACATAATGGAAATTATGTAGTATTTTTTATCTCTACACTACAAGCCCAAGCCGTTCAATCTTCTTCCGATGCTCTCCACTGGTAGTCATAATATAAATCCGGGTAGTATCAATGCTGCTATGCCCCAAAATATCCGCCAATTTTGCAATATCTTTCTCAATATTATAAAAAGTCCGTGCAAACAGCTTCCGCAGATTATGTGGAAATACTTTGCTTGCCACTACACCAGCCGCTTCACAGAGCGATTTCATCTGTGCCCAGATATTACTCCGATTCAGCGGATTCCCATTTCGAGTGATAAAGATTGCCCCCGAGATGATTTTCTTTTTCTTTGCGTAATCCATCAGCTTCCTGCGCAGTTTTCCGGGAAGCAAAATGGTCCGGTTCTTATTTTTACAGCTCACATTCACAACTCCATTGCGGGCCGCCTCTACAGTAAAAAACCGCAGTTCTGATATTCGTATCCCTGTACTGCAAATCGTTTCCAATATAAGATGAAGCTGTGGGCGGTTGTCTGCCGCATGCAAAAGACGCAGATACTCCCCCTTTGTCAGCTCTTTTTCTTCCGTACAATATGTGATACGCTGCTGTTTGATATGTTTTACTTTACATTCTGACCATCCCAGAAAGTCCAGCATACTATTCAAGCTCGCCAACATCGAGTTGATCGAACAGATTGCATATTTCCTGTCCACCAGCTCCTTTTTATAATTCATCATTCCTTCTTTCGTCACATTCAAATTTCCCATGAATACAGAAAAAGCCCGGACATCCCGGATATATTTCTCCACAGTAGCCGCACTCTTTTCTTCCAATATTAAATACTCTCGAAATCGTTCTATCTTCTCCTGCGTTAATACATGCTCGTCCATTTTTGTACTCCTCCAAAAATATATTTTAAATTCCATACTTCTATTGTATCCACTTTTGCATCCAGAATGCAAAATGCCTACATTTTGAAACTACCTATTTAGTATAGAAAAAAACAGAGAGCCTTGCTTCTGCAGAACTCCCTGTCTCTTCTATACCAATATTCTAATCAATTACTTTCACGCTTTCAATCACCGGCTGATCCTCTGCAGCCACGGTACCGTTGCTATCCTGCACCGGTGTGTCCTTACAAATCTGATCCACGATCTCCATTCCTTCTGTCACTGTTCCGAACCCGGCATATTCGCCATCCAGATACTGGCTGTCTGACTGCACAATGAAGAACTGGGAACTGGCACTGTCATTCGCACTGGATCGCGCCATGGAAATGGTTCCCCTCACATGGGAAATATCGTTCTTCACTCCATTGCCTTCGAATTCTCCTTTGATTTTCGTATCGGAGCCTCCGGTCCCGTTTCCGTTTGGATCACCGCCCTGAATCATAAATCCATCAATAATTCTGTGGAATGTCAGTCCGTCGTAAAATCCGTCTTCGGCGAGTGTCATGAAATTCTCCACTGTAATCGGAGCCGTATCTGCATCCAGTTCCACCTTGATTGTTCCATAATCTTTTACATTAATCTCTACATGATGTTTTCCGGAAATCGCAGTTTTGTCTTCTGCTGCATCAGATTCCGTTTTTGCGGTTTCGGATTTTTCAGTTCCTGTTTTCTCTTCGCCCGAGGCATCTTTCTTGGCACCGCATCCTACTGTCAGGATACCCGCCACAAGAGCCACACTCAATAAGCGAATCCATTTTCTTTTCTTCATCCATTTCATTCTGACTTTTGCTCCTTTTTCGTTTCTTCTTTTTTCACCTGTTCCTTATCTAATTCGCTTTCTTCCACAATTTTAAGGAAATCACGCTCTTTCTTTTTCAAGGTTGGTATAAAACGTGCTGCCACTTTTCCTTGCCCTTTCTTCTTCATATAAAAATATCCGATAATAGCAAAAATGACTGCACCAATAAAATTCACAAACAAGTCTTCCATAGTATCATGAAGCCCGATATCCAGATAACCGCCAAGCCCCAGACTCTGACCATTCACTGCAACATCTGTGATTCCCTTTATGGTCGTCGGTACATTTCCGCCATTTGGATCGAGCATTACGGAGCTAATCGTGTGAATAATCGTATCTTTCTGCATATCGAATCCGAAAAAGGAATCCATTGTATATTCAAAGAATTCCCACAAGACTCCGACCGTCATCGAAAAACTAAAAGCCACAACTGACATAAAAGCCGGGGAGAGCTCAAACTTTAATTTTTCTTCCCGGTTCAGGATATCCACCAGAGAGAATCCGATCGCTGCCATCAAAAAACCATTCAGCGTATGTAAGATCATATCCCAATTTGCAATTTTGATGTAATATTCCTGAATTTCTCCCAAAATCTCCGCCGCAAAGATAAACAGCAGAATGATGATCTCCAACGTTGTGGGCAGCTCGATCTTAAGCTGAAGCTGGATCAGGCTCGGCACCACCAGCAAAAACAGCGTCAGTATGCACAGAAACACATTTTCATAATTCCGATTTAAGATCTGCAAAACCATACAGATGATTACAAGTGCACGTAACACCATATAAACAATAAAAGAACTTCTGTGTTCCCGAAGCTCCATTTCCAGTGCCTTTTTAATCCGTTCTGATTTTTTCATTCGCATTTCCCTTCCGAGGATGCCCCCAACTTTCTCCATCAGCAAACAGCGTATTTCTATTGTTTCCTCTTGTTTCCCAAAAAAGGGTATCAAAAAAGCGGGTGATGGGAATCGAACCCACGTATCCAGCTTGGAAGGCTGGTGTTCTACCATTGAACTACACCCGCATGACTCTTATTATTATAGTGAACAGCTATCATTTTGTCAAGTACTTTTTTATCGTTCTTTATTTCTTGACCAGTTGCTGTTCCTAATTGCTTGTATATAATACCAAACAGCAACTGGTTTTGTCAAGCTTTTATTTCAATTTATTCATCAATTTCTTCCCTCGGTATCCATTTCGCCTTCCAGGCATAAAGAGCCATCAGCGAAGCCCCGATGATCCATGAGATTGGATACGCCATAAAGATCCATTTCATTTCACCGAATCTTGGAACCGTAATATTCAGCCAGATGATCCGGTAAACGCAAAGCGAGAAAATGATAATAAACATCGGTGGCAGTGTTTTTCCTGTTCCGCGGATGGATCCTGCCAGAATCTGCATAATCGCAAGTATAAAATAGAATGGGCAGAAAAACCGCAGAATATATACACCCAGTTCCACCACATGCGGATCGTCCACAAAAATATGCAGGATGTTCCCTCCGAAGTGAAACAACAGAGTTCCCGAACACAGCGAGTAAATGACTCCCATGCTTACGGATACCAGAACGCCTTTCTTCACCCGGTCATAGCGTTTAGCCCCTACATTCTGTCCGGCAAATGTTGTCGCCGCCATTCCGAAGCTTAGCACCGGAAGGATATTGAATCCGTCAATCTTAATGTACGCCGCAAATGCCGCCATCAGATCCGCCCCAAAGCGGTTCACATTTGCCTGAATCACAACATTGGAAAATGAAATCACCATGTTCTGTATTCCCGCCGGGATTCCGATCCGAATGATTCTCGCAGCCATAATCTTATCCAACCGGATGTTCCTCAGTTTTAAACGATACAGATCCTTACTTTTCATCAAGTACTGCAGAATACATACACAGGAAATAAACTGCGCAATATCTGTAGCAAGTGCTACCCCTTCTACACCCATATGAAATACAACTACAAAAATCCAGTCCAGAACAATGTTGGATCCGGCAGCAATCATCAGATACTGCAATGCTTTTGCCGAATTTCCCACCGCATTCAGAATTCCTGCGGCATAATTATAAACGACGGAAAACAGCATTCCACCAAAAAAAATCCGCATATAAAGCACCGCCTGCGGCAGCACTTCCTTTGGTGTTCCCATCCAGTTCAGAAATATCGGAGCTGCCGATATGCCAATCGCCATCATGATAAGTCCGAAAATAATTGCGATTGCAACAGTTGTGTGAACAGCTTTCTCTACTCCTCTCTCATCTTTGGCACCATATTGCTGCGCGATCACAACTCCCGCACCCACAGATGCCCCAATACAAAATGCCAGCAACAGATCGATCAATGCACCACAGGCCCCGACTGCCGCGAGTGCATGCTTTCCTATATAATTTCCTACGATAATAGAATCGACCGTGTTATAAAGCTGCTGAAATAGATTTCCCAGAATCAACGGTACTGCAAATCGGATCAATTGGCGCCAGATACTTCCTTCTGTCATTGATGTCGACTTTTCCACCTTTCTTCCCCCTCTCCATACAATTCTCCTCTAAGACTTCCTCTCCCAGTATAACGAATCCTTCCGCATCACGCAACCTTCTTCTCTCTTCTTCTGTCTTTCCCTGTAGCCATCTTCTGTATTCTTTTTGATTCATTCATTGTATTGCATTTTTCCAAATGCTATAATAACAATGCCGGAGCAAATTTGCTCCAAATGTCTGAAAAGAATGAAAATGAAAAACTTCAGGAGGTACAAAAGAATGAAAATTACAGAAGGCTATATGCCTTTCATGGGATATCAGACCTATTACCGCATAGCCGGCGAATGTACCGGAAACAAAAAGCCTCTGCTTTTACTCCACGGCGGTCCCGGCTCTACACACAATTATTTCGAATTATTGGATGAGCTTGCGGAAGACGGCCGCGCCATCATTTCCTACGATCAGCTCGGATGCGGAAATTCTTATCTGGACGGTCATCCGGAATTGTGGTGTTCCGAGACATGGGACAACGAATTAATGGCACTTAGAAAGCATCTGGGACTGACCGAACTTCACCTGCTCGGTCAGTCATGGGGCGGTATGCTTGCCATCGAATATCTCTGCGATTACAAACCGGATGGGATCAAATCCGTCATCCTCTCCAGCACGCTTCCTTCTTCTCAATTATGGGCACATGAACAGCACCGATTGATCAGCTTCATGTCCAGGGAAGATCAGGATGCAATCGCACGTGCCGAAGAAAGCGGCAATTTCGATGATCCGGATTATCTTGCAGCCAACGACCGGTTCATGCTGCTGCACTGCGCCGGTGCGGTGACAGAAGATGCACCGGAATGTCTGCGACGTCCGAAAAAATCCGGAAAAGAGGCCTATCTGTACGGCTGGGGTCCGAATGAATTTACACCGTCAGGAAGCCTTGCAAATTGGGAATATCGTGAAAAGATCGGAAATATCCAGGAACCGGCACTGATCATCAATGGCACCAACGATCTCTGCACCCCGCTTGTTGCCAAGACCATGTATGATGCCATTCCGAATTCCCGTTGGGAACTCTTCGATGGATGCCGCCATATGTGCTTTGCAGAAGACACAAAAAAATACTGTGCGCTCCTTCGTGAGTGGATGGCGCAGCATGATTAACCTTTAGGAGTGACTTTGCATATGACTAAAAAGCAAAAAGGGATCCTGTTTATCATTACTTCTGCGTTTTGTTTTTCCCTAATGAATATGTTTGTAAAGTTATCAGGAGACTTACCTTCCGTACAGAAAAGTTTCTTTCGAAACCTTGTAGCAGTTGTTGTCGCCGCAATTCTTCTTAAACGGAGCGGAGCGGCTTTCCGTTGGAAGAAGGGTAATCTGGGCCTTCTCATTGCCCGTTCCGCTTTCGGCACTTTGGGAATTCTGTGCAATTATTATGCGATCAGCCACATGAATCTGGCAGATGCATCGATGCTGAATAAGCTGTCACCGTTTTTCGTCATCCTGTTTTCTTATTTCTTTTTGAAAGAAAAGGTGACCCCGACACAGGCATTCTGTGTGATCGCGGCTTTCCTTGGCAGTCTGTTCATCATCAAACCGGGCTTCGCCTTCGGCGACACCCTTCCGGCGCTGCTCGGATTTTTGGGTGGATTTGGTGCAGGTGCCGCCTATACAGCCGTTCGCGGACTGGGACTGAAAGGAGAAAACGGTTCCTTTATCGTATTCTTCTTTTCTGTCTTCTCATGCGCCGCGATCCTGCCGGTCCTGATCTTCATCTATGAACCGATGAGCCCGCTTCAGCTTCTGTATCTGCTTCTTGCCGGTATCTGTGCTTCCGGCGGACAGTTTGCAATCACCGCTGCTTATGCAAATGCACCGGCAAGTGAGATTTCGATTTACGACTATTCCATCGTGATCTTTGCCAGCATCTGGAGCTTTCTTTTCTGGCATGACATCCCGGATGCGCTTAGTGTGATCGGGTATCTCATCATTTTCGGTTCATCACTGCTTATGTTTTTGTACAACTCCAAACGTGCAAAACAGAGAAATTGAAATTTAGTTAAGATTCAAGATGTCGGCTCCCAGTAGGCCGGCATCTTTTGCATCATGCGTCACAACAATCAACGTCCTTCCCTCAAGACATCTTCGTACGTACTCCGCAGTCAATTTTCTCGTTTCTTCGTCCAGCCCTTTGAATGGTTCATCCATCACCACACAGTCTGCATCTGCAAGAAGAGCCCGGACAATAGCCACTCTTCGTTTCATTCCTCCGCTCAGCTCACGCACCGGTTTCTGATACACTTCTTTCAGATTCACTCCCCGGAACGCCTCCTGAATTTCCGATTCATCCAGTTTTCTTCTCGCAGTCAGGCGGACGTTCGCCGCCGCACTTAGATTCTCGCAGAGCCGGTTTTCCTGAAACACCGCAGCCATTTTCCCATGCGGAACCCCTGCAATTTCTCCCGCATCCGGTTTTTCCAAACCAAGCAGCAGATGGATCAACGTCGTCTTCCCGATTCCGGATTCTCCCATGACGCAGGTTGTTTTCCCTTCCGGAAAACAACAGGAAAATCGGTTAAATACATGCAATTCTCCGTAGGATTTACTGAGTTCCTTTATCCTGATATCCATACCGCTCCTCCTCTAATGTTTCTCAATCCGGCCGACGACTGCGCGAAGTCCGGCCAGAAAACATTTCTCAAATAGAAAGCTGATTACAATGATCACGATCGTCCAGGCAAACAGATCCGGTGTATTCAGATAAACTTTCGCATGATACAGTTTTTCTCCGATCGAGCCGGAGGGCACACCGATCACCTCCGCCGCAACTCCCGCCTTCCAGCAGAGCCCGAGTCCCAATGTACAGGCTGTTAGAAGATAGGGCAGAATCTGGGAAATGTAGATATAGCAGATCCGTTTGCCCATTCCGACGCCAAATATATCCGCCATTTCCAAAAGCTTCCTGTCTGTCTGGCGGATTCCCTGCAGAATATTCGTGTACACCACCGGAAGCACCATCAGAAAGGAGATAAATACCGACAGATTTCTGGATGGTATCCAGATCAGACACAAAATAATAAAGGATGCCACCGGAGTTGACTTGATCACCGTAATCAGCGGACCAAAGAGAACCGCTGCAAAAGAAAACCGATACGCGACCACAGCCAGGATACAGCCTGTCACCAGCGCGAGCAGAAACCCGAGTACGATTCTTCCGAAGCTGAACCCGACAGACTTCCAGAAATCGTAAGTCACGATCAGCTCTCCCAGTTTCTTTATAACAGAAACAGGAGATGCCAAAAGGATCTCCTGTCCAAGCCACATGCTGGCCAGCTGCCAGACCGCGATCCAGAACGCAGCCGCCAGCACCTGTATTCCGTATTTTTTTATCCATGAATCTTTACGTTTATCGCTTGTAATAGAACGCATCATCCGGTACACTTCCTCCAATGATCTGCGGATTCTGTTCCAGCAGTGTATTCAGATAACCGGACAGCATCGTCTTCAATTCATCACCCTCAATAAATACGATACTACATTCCGGGATTGCTTTTACTGCAACTTCCTTCGTAACAATTTCATGTGCCCCGATAATCTCTGCCGCAGCCTCCACATCACTGTTTACAAAATCGACGGATTTTTCATAGGCATCCATGAAGATCTTCACGTCGTCTTCATGTTCCTTCAGATATTCATTCCGCACGATTACAACGCCGGTAATCAGACGGCTTCCATCGTCGATACTGCTTTCCCAGAGTTCGTTGAGATCCAGGGCCACGCGCAGATTCTCATTTTTCATGAGTGCCGTAGTCACGAACGGCTGCGGAAGAAGTCCGACTGCTGCCGTATCTGCTGCCAGTGCCGCGACGACCTCTGCATGCTCGGATTTGTATTCAACCGTCACATCCTTCTCCGGATCCAGGCCATTTGCCTTCAATACCGAATTCAATGCATATTCCGGCGTTGCTCCTTTGCCGCTGGAATAGATTGTTTTCCCTTTCAGATCCGCCGCCGAATGGATTGTATTGCCATTTTCCACCAGATACAATACGCCCAGCGTATTCGCAGCCAGTACACTAATCTGCTTCTCCGTCTTCTGATAAAGAGTCGCTGCAAGGTTTGCAGGAATCGCTGCAATATCTACCTGTCCCTGTACAACCATCGGAACCATTTCATCCGGAGATGCCACAATAGAAACATTATAGTTTTCATCGTCAAGCAACTGTGCCATTCCCATCGCAGTAGGGCCTTTCATTGCACCAATGTTGATCACCGCTGACGGTTTTGCCTCCTCCGGCTCTTTATTCTCTTCTTCTGTCTCCTGCTGCTCCTCTTCTTTCACATCTTCCTTCGCATCTTCCCGGGAACCGCATCCGGATAATGCAGCCACACCCATGCAAAGGACAAGAAGCAGTGCTGTCAATTTTTTCTTCTTCATATCCTTCTCCTTTTTTACCCTTTTCGGCTTTATACGCAAATCTGATATACCGCAGTGAAGATTTCTCCGGCTTTCAGAACATTGCCCCATTCTCTTTCTTCCAGTTTCTGTCCGAAATCCGCCCGGTCACTTCTTCCGTACCAGGGTTCAATGCAGACAAACGGCGCATGCTTCCCTGCCGGTGACCAGATTCCGAATAGAGGTGCTTCAAACTTAACTTCCAGATATTTTTTACCTTCCGGCGTATACAAAGCAACTTTATGGGCCTGATCATGTTCCACGATCAGCGCATCCTCATCAAACAGCGAATCTGTAATCTGCAGCATTCCGTCCGTGAGTTCCAGCACCTTCGTCCTCTCGGACACCGTGCCGTTCTCATCCAGCACACTGGCCGTAAGCGGCTCACAAGTATCGAACCCGATCCGGTAATCCGTCTGTTTCTCTCCCTCTCTCAGCGGACAATTGAACGCCGGATGACCGCCGATGGAGAAATACATCTCCCGATCATTTTTGTTCGTGACTTTCCAGAGCACTTCCACCGCCCGTCCCTGCAGCCGATATCCCAATTCCAGTCGGAAACCAAACGGATATTTTTCCAGAGTCTCAGGGGAATCTTCCAACGCAAACCAGATTTCATCACCTTTTTCGGATACCAGTTCAAAATCCATATCCCGGGCAAATCCATGCTGGGAAAGTGAATACCATTTTCCATCGAAACAGCTTTGTTTCTCTCTGTAATTTCCCACAAGAGGGAAAAGCACCGGCGAAGTACGTCCCCAGTATGCCGCATCTCCACACCACAAATATTCCTGCCCGCTGCAGTTATCTATTAGTGACTTCATCTCTGCCCCATGAGCATCGATCTCCAGCGTCAGACTTTCGTTCCTGATTTGAAACCTTTCCATTATGATTCCCTCTCTTTCTCCTTTTATTCCGGATACAGACTCTTACATCCTGCCCTGCTTTTGTGTTACTGTGCTTCTACCAGATATCCTTTCTGCCTAAGCATATCCTCTATCATATCCAGAGTTTCCTCCGAGTCCGCTTCAACCCGGTGATAATGATAGTTCGAAGTAATATTTTTCAGCGGACTGGACTTTCCGCTTTGTATATCTTCCAGAAATTCCTTCACCTTTCTGCGCGAAGTAATTCCAAGCGGCGCTTCCATTCGTCCGTAAACTCTGTGATTTACCATCACATTGATAATCTTGCCCCCCAGATCCACGATCGAGCACAGTTCATCTTCGAGCTGTTCATCGGTATGATTCACCTTGAAAACTCTCTCTGCCTGGCTCGGTGCATTCAGAATATATCCCCTGTTGGTAGAAATAATATCATATCCTGCTGCCCGGATCAGCGCGATATCCTGTACGATCACCTGCCGGCTCACGTCAAATCTCGCTGCCAGTTCCTTCCCCGAGACCGGAACCATACTGCTGCGGATTGTATTTACAATCTCTTCCCGTCTTTGTGTCCCTGTCATTCTACAAGTCTCCTTTATCAAATTACCCTACACTGCATGCAGATTCTCCACTTCCACTTCAATCTTTCTGACAAACGGCGCATATTTCCTCGCCATCTCCACTGCCTTTTTCACACTTCCGGCAGCTCCGATATGATTATCTTTCAAGAGGACTCCATCTGACAAATTATAGCGATGGTTGAAGCCACCTCCGACCCGGACTGCATATTTCTCAAATATACGCATATTGGGGGTTGTCTTTCTGGTATCCAGAAGTTTCGTTTTGCTTCCCTTAAGAAGCTTCACAACCGAATTCGTCGTAACATCTTCGCTTGAAATGTCTTCCTTAAGCGCCTCAAGAATTAAATGATCTGCCTGTAATGTCATCGTTATTTCGTTCATCTCTGATTATACACTCCTTGTCCCATCTTTTCCAGTTATTTAACCGATCCTTCCGGCTTTACTTCATTTTTCCGACCGGAAATCCGGTTCGCCGCCCGTTTGGCAAATACCAGACTCTCCAAAAGTGAATTACTCGCCAGCCTGTTCGCCCCATGTACTCCGTTGCAGCTGGTCTCCCCGACTGCATACAGATGTTCCATGGAAAGCCATACAAAATCCGTACCGTCCTTCTCCATTTCTTCTTTGATCGCTTTCGTCACCACATCCCGCGGGAGAAGTTCATTTACAAAACGCTCTTTCTTCTTATTATATAAGACCGCGCCCTCTCCCCGCACCGACTCAGAAATCAGGAAACGTCTTCCCGGTTTTGTGGAATACAGCGTCGTCGGATGGATCTGAACATAGTCCAGATGTTCCAGACGGATGCCGTGCTTCTTCGCCACATCCAGTGCATCTCCCGTCAAATGCGGGAAATTCGTGGAATGTTTATACCTTCCTCCGATTCCCCCGCTTGCAAGAATCGTATCCGGTGCAAAAATCTTCATTTCCGTTCCGTCCTGCGCTGTCGCTACAATGCCCGAACAGATCCCATCTTCCCCCACAACATCCGTCATAGTTGTGTATTCATATATTTTAATATTTTTTCGTTTCTTTACTTGTGTGATTAATTTACTCGTAATCTCTTTTCCCGTAATATCCTCATGAAATAAAATTCTCGGCTTTGAATGAGCCCCTTCGCGTGTAAAGGCTAATTCTCCGTTTTCCCTGGCAAAATCCACACCGTATCCGATCAGATCTCTGATAATCTCTCTGGAGCTTCGGATCATAATATCCACCGACTCTTTCCGGTTCTCATAATGCCCCGCCCGCATCGTATCTTCAAAATAACTGTCGTAGTCTTCATCGTCGCGCAGTACACAGATTCCGCCCTGCGCAAGGAAAGAATCACTGCTCTCCAGATCTGCCTTCGTAATCATGACGATCTGTTTTTCTTCCGGAAGATTGAGCGCTGCGAACAAACCTCCGACTCCGGTTCCTACGATCACTACATCCGTTTTCATTTCCATCTTTGCCTCCAGCACCTCTTCTGCCTGCAGCCGTTCATGCGTCGGACAGAAGCCTTCATTATAGACAAACTCCTTTTCCGGAACCTGCTCCGCAATATAATGTGCCAGATTCCGATCCGGAATAAAGAAAATATGCTTATTGGGAAGCGCCTTCACAATCTGAACCGCATTTGCCGAAGTCACGCAGACATCCGAATACTTCTTCAGCTCTGCCGTGGAATTGATGTAGCACACCACTGCCAGATCCTCATATTTCTCCCTCATTTTCTGAATCGTCTCAGCATCTGCCATATGCGCCATCGGACAGTCCGCATCCATATCCGGCATCAGAACTGTTTTTTCCGGATTCAGCACCTTGGCACTTTCACCCATAAACGAAACTCCACAGAACACGATCGTCTGCTCCTTAAGTCCGACAGCCACCTTGCTGAGATAGAAAGAATCTCCGATATGATCCGCGATTTCCTGCACTTCCGGCCTCACATAATAGTGCGCCAGAATGACCGCATTTTTTTCCTTTTTTTATGCCTGTATTTCTTCTACTAATGTCATGTCTCTCACCTTTCACTTTGTATGGTATTGTGTTGTGTTGTTATTCTGCTCCGGGAAATGCTTTCTTTGATTTTGGAATGCAAATCCAAGAATATGAGCTGGGATAAAAGCTCATTGACAGACATTATAACTTATGACATTTCATGTGACAAGACAGTTGTTGTGTGATTCGATTGCATTGTAAAGCATTGCTGGGATGTTACGAATTTTGACAATAATATTATAGAATCGCACACAAAACCGAAAGTTATGAAATAAAAAATCATAACAGCAAGGTAAGTTATTCACTTCTTTTCCCTTTTTCAGAATTTCCAATTACTTCCATAATCATTTCAGTTCCTTCAACACACTCAAGCACAACGGCACCGACAAAGAAAATGTCAGCACATCCGACACCGTCTGGCACATCTGTACACCCAGAAGCCCGAAAAACTGTGGAAGGATCCAAATCAGCGGTAAAAAGAACAACCCCTGCCTGGCCGCCGCCTGAACAGATGCTTTCAGCGCCTGTCCAATGGTCTGAAGCATCATATTTGACATAACGATCCATGCATTCAATGGAAATACCAGACACTGAAGCCGAAGTGCCAGACTTCCGATCCGCACAACATCAGCGTCCTCGCGGAACAGATGCACAAGCGGCCCCGCAAACACAAATCCCGCCGCCGAGATGACAACCAATACACCAACTGCTGTCTTCACACAGAAGAAAAAAGCCTCCCGGACTCTGTCATACCGCTTCGCGCCATAATTCGTGCCGCACACCGGCTGGAATCCCTGCCCGAATCCAATCAACGCTGAATTCGCAAACATCGCAATCCTTGCCACAATTCCCATCGCCGCAATCGCTGCGTCCGCATAGATCCCGCCATAAATTCCAGCCGTCGTATTCATGCAGATCGTCGCCACACTTCCGAGTCCCTGACGACAAAGAGACGGCACACCGCCCTTGAATATATTATAAAAATAATGTCCGTTTGGCGTAAAATTCCGGAACGATATCCTGAAATTCCCGCCCTTCATGCTGGCTCTAAGTAATACCAGGAAGCTGACGATCTGGCTGATCACCGTGGCCAAAGCCGCTCCTGCCACTCCCATATGGCATCCAAAGATCAGAATCGGATCCAGCGCAATATTCAAAACAGCTCCGGTCACAATTCCTACCATTGCAAAAGATGCACTCCCCTGAAAACGAAGCTGATTATTGATTACAAGAGAAGACATCATAAACGGCGTACCGATCAGAATGATCCGAAGATAGCTCATTGTATATGGAAGAATCGTTTTCGTGGATCCGAGAAATACCGACAGCGGACGCAGGAAAATCAGTCCCAGCGCACCAAGTACAAGCCCCACAATAAATGCAGAAAAAAATCCCGTCGCTGCCATTTTCTTAGCATCCTCAAAATTCTGTTCGCCCAGTTTTCTGGAAATATAGTTGCCCGATCCGTGTCCAAAGAAAAACCCACACGCCTGAATAATTGCCATCACCGAAAAGACAATACCGACCGCTGCCGTCGACTGCGTATTGATCCTTCCCACAAACATCGTGTCTACCATATTGTAAAATGACGTCACCAACATACTGATGATCGTCGGTACCGCCATCTGACTTACCAAACGTGGGATCGGCTCGGTCGTCATGTATTCCACCTTTTGCTCCGCTGACATATCCGCTACTTTCATATTAGAACATCTCTCTTTCCTCTTTTGTCACAAACTTCTGATTCCGGCTTTTCGGTTTCTCTGGTATTGTCATTACAAGTTTTCCACTTGCAAGCAAAGGCTGTACATAATGCTGCATCACATAAAATACAGTATTGATTCCCAGATAATCTGCAATTTCCCTGCGTGTTCTCGGAATTCTGCAAAATTCCAGCAACGTATCCGTTCCACCATTTTGCTCCTTTTCAGCATCGTTTTCCTCTGTCTGCTGTTTGTTGTAAAAAATAACTATAAATTCATTTCGTCGATTAATGAACACAGGAGCCGTTAAGCCTGCTGCCGCCATTTCCCGTCGAATAGTAGGGATACCCGAATAACGATTTTCTGTTTTCAAAAGAAATTCCGACATTGTCGCAAGCGCCGGATTGCGCAGATCAGGCCGGGATTTACCAAGATCCTCAACAGTCATTCTTCCATACAATCCTCCCGGACTATGAATCTCCATGCGATCCGTAAAGAAATTAATCTGGATGGGGGTTCCTTCCGTGAAATGACTGTAATCCCGATGGATCAATGCATTCAGAACTGCCTCACGAATCGCTTCAATAGGATATTCCGTCTTATCCATTCGTTCTCCGGTCCGGGGATCAATAATTGTACGCACCCTCATATTTCGCTTGCAAAACGAAATAGCTTCGGAAAGCATCACCGGCAGAGTTCCCTCAATCCGTTTATTATCTGAAAATCTTGCAGAGTCCTGACTAACATCGCCAATCTCCTGCCCCGGAACAACAATCGCAGTAATTGCAAGCTGTGGAAAATATCCCTGCGGATACAGTCCAAAATTCAAAATTGCCGCCAACGTTGGAATCCCATCCCTCGTAATTGCCAGCATTTCATAAGCCTGTTCCATGCTCAATTTGGAAAAACCCGGTCGTTCTTCTCTCATCCGCAAAAGGTACCCCTGAACCTTATCCTGATCCAGAAGTGACATTTTGGCCCTCTCGATCACTCTTTCATCATCGTGTAAATGCTTTCGAAATGCTTCATAAGTGTATATCTCATAATCTGTCATAGGAAGATCTGCATCTCCGACCCGAACATAGGAACCTTTGATTCGCCCTGCTCCGGAATAATAGCAAGGACGTTCCGTCAGATCCGCAGAAGGAATTTCAGCTGAACAAATGAATTCTCCATCCAACTCGGCCACTGTAAATACCGCCCTAACCGGAGGAATCATCTGATTACATTGCTCTGTTACCTTCTTTTGCAAATCCTGCAGGTCATACACACCAACACAGGCAAAATTTTTTGATTCATCCAGACCAAATAAAATAACTCCGCCTCCGTCCTGATTGGAAAAACTGGATAATGTATCATAAAGTTTTTTAGGGCAGCCTCCATGTGCCGCTTTTACTTCTAACGTTTGAGTCTCAGCTTTTAGATGCATCGTTTGATTTGCTAATTCAATCAACTCTTCGCTTAACATCGTTTTCACTCCCTTCATTAAACAAAGTATAACAAAATAAGCAAACAAATTCAATTGTTTTTGTTTGCTCATTTTATTTTTTTGTTTGCTCATTTTTTATTAATATAAATACCATTACTAATATATGCATACTTCTTCAAAAATATGCAAAGTATCTCCTTTGCTCATCAATTTTGTTTGCTTAATCCAATTATTATTTCTTGACTTTTTCACTTCGGACCGATAAAATAACATAATGAAAACACAAATCAATATGGCGATAAACGACACAAGTAGTGCTTTGCACGTAAATCTGATCACGGTACATTCCACTGATTTACTGCAAATGCAATACTTGTTTTTTTATGCCAAAAGGGAGGAAATTTTTATGCCAAGAAACCAGTTTCAGCGAATGATTTTCGCATTACTCACAGTCATTGTCACCGTCCATGCCTATGTATTTTACAGCTTATATGTGATAAATGGATCTTATTTTTCATCAATAGAAGGGGCTGCCGGTGTTCTGGACGGCATCCGGCTGAATGGAGGAGTCATGATGCTCGGGCGCTTTTGTCCTATATGGGCAGTCATCTTAGTCGAGTTCTGTCTCGCTTATGCATTAGAATGCATAATGGGAAGTCCCTGCTCCTTCAAACTTGCCTGTAAGGTGTTTGACCCCGGAACTACGCATCCTGTTCTGTTTGAGACGGCCATAATCTGTGCCACAGTCGGTCTGATGTGCCCGGCCATGAGCTTTCTGGCTGCGATTTTGTACTATCCATATTATGCGGGCTTCCATATACTTACACTGTTGGCAAACTGGCTGAAGCTGGTATGCTATAACTTTCCATTTGCGTTCTTTACGCAGTTGTTCTTTATACAGCCATTCATTCGCACTCTGTTTAAGATACTGTTTGCCAAAGACATCAAGCATCGCTTGATTTGAACATTATTTGCTTTAATATATCAAAATAGCACTCAATATCGAGTGCTATTTTGCATGCCGTTCTACTTATTAATTGCTCTCGCAAGCAATGCTTCTTGCAACACTTGCGAAAAATTAATTTTTTGTTTTTCTGCATAAGAATTGAGCCATGCTGGAATTGTAACATTTTTCCTTACTGCTTTTTCACCATATCGTTCTGCGTAGGCGTCCATATCAAGTAATACCATGCTTACTTGACCGCCTTCCCTCCTTTCTACGGAATCATAATCAGAAGACTTCGGAACAACATTTCCCTCTTCTAGTTCATCGAGAACCCATCCGCTAGCTGCATCTGTGGCATTTTCAAATGCATCTTCTAAATTTTTTCCTTCCGTAACGCATCCAGGCAAATCCGGAAACTCTACAACATAGCCCCCGCTTCCATCCGAAAAGGATAGAATACTGCTGGATAAATTAATTTCATTATGATTGCCTCCTTGATTGTATTAACATATATACATCTATATTATGGACATTGCTGAAGTTGTATTCCAGCCTGTCTCATAATCGATTTAACTGTGTCGATATGTAAATCTCCACCATACTCGGCACACAAAAAAAACCCCGAATTAACGAGGTTTTCCGTGTGCCGCAGACCGGAATCGAACCGGTACGGGTATCGCTACCCACGGGATTTTAAGTCCCGGGCGTCTGCCAGTTCCGCCACTGCGGCAAGAGGTGTTTAACCGGCTTAAATCAAAGAGCATACGTGCTCTGCACTGTCTCTTTCAGCCATACACCAATGGGCGGAGGTGGATTCGAACCACCGAAGCATATTGCAGCAGATTTACAGTCTGTCCCCTTTGGCCACTCGGGAATCCACCCATCAAATGTCTCTCGACAATACTTACTTATACCATATTTTCCCGAAAAATGCAAGAAAAATGTGGACATTTCAGCGTTTTTACACGCTGAATGCCCACATCCCTTTCATCTGATCAAGCAACCTTTTCGCATCCCATTTTTTACGGCTGTTGATTCGGCTGTTTGGATCATTCACAATAATCTTTCCATCGTCCGTCACTCCTGTCAGCACAATAAAATGCCCCTGCTCTGTGAAATCCCCGGGGCCCATGCTGCAGATGATCGGATGGCATGCGCGCAATTCGCTCTGTACACCTTCGACCGTCCATTTGGTAATCTGCCAGGAGTGTACCCCCAGCCGGGATGCTCCGTCCGTCATCAAGGCCCAGTCCGTAACATCATTTGTACAATATCCCCACTCCATACTCAAGTCGGCAACCTTTTTCGGAGTGGCACTTCCGTCTCCGGTGAGTCCTGTCACGACCATGGCAAGGCAAGTCGGACCACATCCGTTGACTGCGATCGTACCACTTCCGTATGACGCATATCCCCATGTCTGGTCCCACTGATAGTAAAGCGGAATATTGTTACGGAGCTGATATTCACTTAAATCAACCGATGCCGGAACTGCTTCATTGAGCGCATCAGACCCTTTTGCCATGTACTCCGGATAATCCACGACCCAGTCCACTGCCTCTTTATGCTTTGTGAAATATTCAATCAGCCAGTCCGGGTAGGAATCTCTGTCCAGCAGAATTTTCTCCACCTGAGGATATCTCGCATACAGCTCCCGGAGCTGTGCTCCATATTTGTCAGAAGTCAGTACTTGCTCGATCCGCCTTTCCCGCTCCTCTTCGGCGTCCTTTCTCGCCTGCTCGGCTTTCTCAACTGCCTCCTGTTTTTCTTTCTCGATCCGCGCAGCCTCCTTTGTTTTTTTCATTCTGCCCATCCCAAGGAGCAGCAAAAGAACAACTGCAATTCCAAGTACCAGAATAGCTATCTTTCTGTATTTTAGAAGTTTTTTTCTTTCTTTTATTCCATTTAACTGTGTTCTATCAAAGCGAAAATCTATCATCGATATGGTTCCTTCCTGATTTGTACTAATACTTTAGCACATTTTTTCTACAGAAAACACCATTTTACGACAAATTACAAAAATTTCACATTTTCTTAAGTTACTCAATAAAATGAGTTTTCCAAACTTTACACTGTCAATTTTATACCAGCTATGTTATAGTTATAATGATGCAAAGCATCAGAAACAACCACTTTTCGGAAAGGATGTGTAAAAATATGTGCGGATTTGCAGGCTATTACGGCACTGGCGATTTTAATAGAGAAGAAGTAATCGATAAGATGGGCGAGCTAATCGCGCACCGCGGCCCGGACAGCAAGGGCAGTTTTGTAGATGATTATGCAGCACTTGGTTTCCGCCGTTTAAGTATCATTGACCTGGAGGGCGGCACACAGCCGATTCACAGCGCAGATGGAAAGCATGTCATTATATTTAACGGTGAGATTTACAATTATCAGGAGATCCGCAAGGATTTGATCGAGAAGCACGGATGTACGTTCCAGACCAATTCCGACACCGAAGTCATTCTCCAGACTTACAAGACCTACGGCGAGAAGACCGCTTCCATGCTCCGCGGCATGTTCGCCTTCGTAATTTATGACAAGGAAAATCACACCATGTACGGCGCAAGAGATTATTTCGGAATCAAACCGTTCTATTATGCAAAAATGAACGGAAGTCTGCTTTTTGGTTCTGAGATCAAATCTTTCCTTGCCCACCCGCATTTTCATAAAGAAGTCAATAAAGAAGCACTGAAAATGTACCTGACCTTCCAGTACAACCCACTTCTTGAGACCATGTTCAAGGATGTATACAAACTGGAGCCGGGAACCTATTTTACCTACGACGGCAAGGACTTTAAGACAACCAAATATTTCGACCCTACCTACGAGAAGCAGGACAGAAGTTTCGACGAGACCGTCAAACTGATTGGTGAGACCATTCAGGAATCGGTTGATTACCATCAGATCAGTGATGTAGAAGTTGGTTCCTTCCTGTCAGGCGGCGTGGATTCCAGCTACATCGCTTCCACCGTTAAGCCGATGAAGACTTACTCCGTTGGATTTGAAGTGGGCGGCTTCGACGAGACTACCTACTCCAAGGATCTCTGCGACATCCTTCATATGTCCAATGCCAAGAAAGAGATTTCTTCCGACGAATTCTTCGATGCCCTGCCGGAAGTACAGTACCACTCCGATGAACCGCATGCGAACCTGTCAGCCGTACCGCTTTACTATCTGTCTGAGCTGGCTGCAAAGGATGTCAAGGTTGTCCTGAGTGGGGAAGGTGCCGATGAGATGTTCGGCGGCTACGATACGTATAAACCAAGTAAATCCGGTGACTTCTACCGCAAGGTAGTTCCGGCTTCAATCCGTAAGAAGCTCGGCGACTGGGCTGCAAGCAAACCAAATCACCGCGGTCTGAATTTCCTGAAGAGAAATGCAACTTCTGTAGAAGATTCCTATATCGGACAGGCATTTATCATGGACAACGAAGAGGCAAATGAAGTGCTGGCTCCGAAATATAAATCTGACTTAAGATATCAGGATGTGACCAAACCTTATTTTGACCAGGTAAAAGACCAGGATGATTTCCATAAAAAACTTTTCCTGGACATGCACCTGTGGCTGCCGCATGACATACTTCTGAAAGCAGACAAAATGACCATGGCTCATTCTTTGGAACTTCGCGTTCCGTATCTGGACAAAGAAGTGTGGAAACTCGCCCGCAGTATCGACACCAAATACTGTGTTGAGGGAGAAGAGACGAAGAAAGCATTCCGTACCTCCGCTCTTTCCCACATCCCGATGGACTGGGCACAGCGCAAAAAACTCGGTTTCCTCGTACCGTTCCGCGTATGGCTCCGCGAGGATAAATACTACAACCGCGTGAAAGAAATGTTCCAGAAGGATTTTGTTTCTGAATTCTTCGACAGAAATATTCTGATGAAATGGCTGGAAGACCATAAGAACAAAGTAGGAAACTACCACAGAAAAATTTACACCGTTTACTCTTTCTTATTATGGTATGAACAGTATTTCGTACTGAGATAAATACTTAAATGACAAAAACCTCTTTACACCATAGTATCTTCACTCTGGTGTAAAGAGGTTTCTTTAATTACTATAGCTCCACAGATTTCGGATCTGTCCCATGACCCGCTCCGGATCCCATGCTTTACTGCTGTTCTTTTTACTGTTCGGATCTTTGATGATAAAATTCCCCTTATCGTCCACACCTGTCAGAACAATAAAATGGCCGCCGTTCGTGAAATCTCCGGGACCTACAATACAAATAATCGGATGCCCCGCTTCCAGCTCTGACCGGATACTCGTCTCACTGAGCGAGATTTCCGAGGCCGAAAGCCCCAATTCTCCCGCAATATCGGTCATAATACTCCAGGAAGAGCCGCTGCCCGCCACATAATATCCTTTCTGATCCGCCTTTTTAGCCACCGCCAACGGATTCCAATTTGAATCTCCAGTAAGCCCACAATAGACCATGGATAGACAAGTCGGGCCACACCCGGTTACAGCCATAAAATCATCACCGTAAATCTGATATCCCCACCGTTCATCCCACTGCAGGAACAACGGTATTTCTCCTTCCTTCACTTCTTTCGATACATCAATTTCATCCTGCCGTTCCTTCTTCTTCGGATAATCCCGGACAAACTGCTTCGTCTCCGGGTTCCGCTCCGCCAATGCCAAAAGACTTTCCGGATACTCGCCGCTGTCCCTCATATGATCTATAGAATACCGGTTAAACCACGAAATTCCTATATAAACTGCAATCAAAAGCAATATTGCCGCTAAAATTCTTTTTAAGATTCTCAGTCTTCTCTTTCTTTTTATTCGCCTGAGCCTTGCCTGTCTTCTCTGCGCCTGCAATTTCCAGACCTCCTCGTTTGTTTCTTCCATAGTAACAAAACGTTTTGAAGACTTTCTTGCTCTATTCTTAATTATTTCCTATTTTGTAGCTGTTCAGAGCCAAGCAGATTTGTCAAAAAAGGGCGATGAATGCTTGCATTCGTGAGCACTTTTTTGTACAAATCTATTTGGCGGATACGCCACACTGAGGAAACACGAAGTGTTTTCGAGGTTGGCTCTGAACAGTTACCCTATTTTTCAAAATGTATAAAGCGGCATGAACCTCTTCATTCACACCGCCCATTATATTCTCATTTATTCAGTTCTACACAAATCAGATCCTCATAGGGATTCGTCCGCGCAAGCCCGATTTTCACAATCTCACCGGAAAACACACCAAACTGCTCCTGCATCACCCGGAACACCGCCATCATTTCTTCTTTTTCCAGCTTTTTTGCAATCGTCGTGTGCGGCATCCACTGGAACGGTCTATACATCGGGCTGATCCGCGTCTCCTCGATCCCTGTCAGGCCTTCATATATTTTCACAGACAACCCCTGCAAATACGCATTCAGCACCGGAGCCAGATAGATCACTCCAGGGAAAAACGCTCCCGCCGATGCCCACATGACTGTTCCGCTCTTCATATCTTCGGCTGCACATTTCAGCATCTCTGCCGCTTCAGTTTCCCGTCTGGTCTCAAACGCCGAAATCGTAATATGTGGCGGAACCTTTGCGTCAATCATATAACTATTACCGCTCCTTTTTGCGGCCTGTTCCATCCAGTTCCGGATTCTCCGATCCGTTTTATCATCAAAATAAACCGATATCAGATACATTTTCCACCTCTGATTATTTCATAACCAACACACTCTTGTACTAAATCAATGCCAGTGTTCGCAAAATATAAAGCCACATAGTCAGCGTAAATGCACTGAACATCGTGGTAAGCATGACCACGCTGGAAGATACGACGCCCTCATGCCCCATATTCTTCGCCATAACATAGCTGCTGACCGTGGTTGCCGAACCAAGCATAACCAGAATCGCCACCAGCTCTTCATTCCTGAATCCAAGCCCGATTGCAATCGGCAGGAAAATAGCTGCCAGTCCGACCAGCTTGATAAATGCCGCCGTCGCCGAAGGCCTGATTTTCCCAAATGCCTTCTTATAGTCAAAGGTCGCTCCCATGGCCATAAGCCCCATCGGCGAAGCCACCGCTCCAAGATTCGAAACCGTCTTTTCCATAATGTGCGGCATCGGAATCCTAAGCGCCGACCATAAAAGTCCGGCTGCTATACCAATGATGATCGGATTTGTCACAATCCCTTTGAGCGTCTTTTTAATCACCTCACCATCCAGTCCTTTTCTCTCCGGCTGAAAAAAAGACAGCACCACGACCGCCATAATATTATAAAGCGGCACACTTCCGATGATCATAAGCGGTGCCATGCCCGCATTCCCATAAATATTCTGGATAAATGCAATTCCAAGAAGCGCCGCGCTGCTCCGATAGGACGCCTGGATAAATTCTCCCTGGATACATTTGTCCTTCCACAAACAGGAGACTGCTGCCGCAATCGCAATACTAAGCACCGTCGCCCCAAAACAGAAAAGCACAAACTTAACATTCCACACTTTTTCAAAATCTACCGTCGCAAGATCCTCAAACACCAGCACCGGGAGCGGAACCATGAACACGAATTTATTCATCTTCGAGGCAAACTGCTCGTCAATCCACCCGATCCTGCGAAATAAAAGTCCCAGAAGCATCATAAGAAATACCGGAACCGTTGCATTTAAACTAAATATCAGATTCTCCATCTTACACTTCATTCCCTTTTTTGCTTATTGTCATCTACTGGACTTTATTTTGCACCTTTTTATCAGTACTGTCAAGAATTGGCGGGTTTAAGCGTATGAGAATTTTGTAAATAATCATTGAGATTTTCTCATAGATATATTATAATAGAACCATTATCGGGGTATGGCTCAGTTTGGTTAGAGCGCGCGGCTGGGGGCCGCGAGGTCGCAGGTTCGAATCCTGTTACCCCGATTTTGTTGTACAACGAGCCCTCTGAAAGCCCTGTAAAATAAACGGTATAGCTATAACTATAACTCTTTGCTCACAAATCTCAATGTCGGTTAGCTGCTGATTCCCATATTACACCTGCTTTCTGGGTACAAAAATACCGCAGGTGGATCACCCACGGTAATCATTTTCTTATTTTTTTATTATCATATATATGATAATTCCTCATCATAATATCAACTCTATAGCCCTCAAACCTCATTTTTCTCCTCAAAAATACGATTGCAGCAATTGCCATAAACGATAATACTGCGAAATTATACTCATTGCATTTTCTGCTTGTTAAGTAAACAAAAATCAAAGTCAAGCACATCCAAAACATAGATCTACTCATTTCTGAAATACTGTACATCTTTTCCGCCTTCCCTATCACACCTTCCGTTTCAAGCACGGTCAAGCAATAATGAAATGCAAATCTGTTTTGTTCTTCTTCAGTATATCCCGATTTCAGTTCTTTACTCTTAAAACATTTTTTCAAGATATGTTGCTTCACTTTTTTAGATAATTTGAAATCCAATCGTTTATTTTTCCATCTGCTTGAATCCGTGACATGCTCCCACTACTTAAGCCCTAAAGCTTTGAAGTAGGGGCTTCTTACTCAATAGCCCTATAGGGCTAAGTATCAATAAGCTATCCCCGCGTGCCCCGCGGTTCTTTTCTGCCCGGTTACGGGCATATTTCAGGCGCAGTTATGCGCATAAAATTCTTTTTCCTTCTTCTCGGATATTGATCGCTGCATTCACATCCCGATCCATCCGATTCCCGCACCCACATTCATAGATCCGTTCTGACAGTGACAATTCTTTCTTGATCTTTCCGCATTTGCTGCAG
>NZ_JBQHUC010000015.1:0-70045 GCF_052065395.1 Bariatricus sp. HCP28S3_F11
TACGTTGGTACGGCACATAAGCAGGGATACAATGCTTACGAAGCAATCAAAAATGCGATCTCAGGCCACCCTGATTTCATCTTTGAATAAGGGTGGTTCTGAATAGTTACAAATATTTATTAAATTGATTAAAAGAGAAAATTCTTCATTGATTCTTGATTTCTCTAAGAATAAAATAAAACAATAGGCAGAAATCATCTGCAGAATTGAGGGGTTAATAGAGACGACAGGAGGACTAGACAAGATGTCGAAATTTTGTGTAAAAAAGCCATATACCGTATTGGTAGGTATCGTGATGGTGCTTGTTCTGGGATTTATCAGTTTCACCAGGATCACGACCGATCTGCTGCCGAGCATCACGTTGCCCTATGTTATGGCGATAACGACTTACCCGGGGGCGACGCCGGAAAAGGTGGAAAACTCTGTGACAGAACCATTGGAGAGTTCGCTCGGTACGGTGAATGGTGTAAAGAATGTGACCAGTAATTCCGCGGAGAATTACAGTCTGGTCATACTGGAATTCGAAGAGGATACGAATATGGACAGCGCGATGGTCAAGCTGTCAACTGCCGTGGAACAGCTGAGCAGCGTCCTCCCGGACGAAGCGGGAACGCCGATGCTGATGGAACTGTCGCCGGATATGATCCCTACGATGACGGTGAGCCTTGATTATGATGGAATGGATGTGAAAGAACTCAGCAAGTTCGCGGAGGACATATTGATTCCTTATCTGGAACGTCAGGACGGCGTGGCGAGCGTGAACAGCACGGGGCTTACCGAGGAAAAAGTAGAGATCCGTCTGAACCAGGCAAAGATCGATCAAGTAAATGACCGCCTTCTGGCGAAAATGGACAGTACTTTTGCCGAGGCTAAGGCGACGCTGGATGAAAAAGAGAGTGAATTAAACGCAGCGAAGGGTGAGATCGCCAGCGGTAAGAAAGAGTTGGAGGGCCAGCAGGATTCCACCTATGATGAACTGGCAATATACAGCCAGCTGATGGATGAAGCGATGGCAACAGCGTCTGCCTATCAGGCGCAGGTGACCGGACTTCAGACCAGCCAGGCGGCGCTTTCGGCAGAAAAGGATGCTTATCATGAGCAGGTCGTCCCGGCATATAATCAGCTGAATGAAGTGGTGGCGCAGGTTGGTGCCATGATGGGAGCTCCGGATCTCAGTATTTCTGCGATTCTTGCCGATGAGAGCCAGACAACCTATCAGCAGGTGAAGATGACTCTGGCAAATATGGCACAGATGCAGCCGGATAATCCGGAGCTTCAGACGATGGTAGAGAATTTCACATGGGAGAATCTTTCCATGATGGAAGAGAAGGTAACGGTACGGCTTCCGCAGATCGATACGGAGCTTGCCAATCTGGATACCGAGATCGCTGCGGCGCAGGCCGTGCTTGCTCAGGTGAACAGTCAGGTCGCTGAAGCAAAGAACAATTACGCTTCCGTGGAGAAAGGAAAGCTTTCCGCTGCAGCTGCATTTGGCGCGGCTTCCGCACAGCTTTCGGCGGGAGAGAGCCAGCTTGCATCGGCACAGGCTCAGCTTGATGAGGCAAGAGAGCAGTATAAGACGGCAAGAGAGACGGCGATGAAGAACGCCAATATTGATGCGCTTGTAGATATGGATACTTTGTCCGGACTGATCTATGCGCAGAATTTCGAAATGCCGGCAGGCTACATAAAGGAAGGCGAGAAACAATTCCTTCTGAAAATCGGTGACAATTTCGACACGCTGGATGAACTCAAGAATACCCTTCTGTGCAGTCTGGACGGAATCGGTGATGTCAGGCTGTCGGACGTGGCGGATGTGACGATGATCGATAATTCCGGCGAAAGTTATGCAAGGATCAACGGAAATGATGCGGTTATGCTGAGTATCATGAAATCATCCACGGCAGGGACCTCGGATGTTTCCAACAATCTGAATGATGTGATAAAGGAACTGGAAGAAACGTATGAGGGACTACATATCACTTCATTGATGGACCAGGGAGATTATATTAAACTGATCATTCAGTCTGTTTTAAAGAATCTGATCTACGGTGCGATTCTGGCAATCATTGTGCTGGCATTGTTCTTGAAGGATGTGAAGCCGACGATCGTGGTTGCGTTCAGTATTCCGCTCAGTGTATTATTTGCGATTGTATTGATGTATTTCTCAAATGTAACACTGAATATTATTTCTCTGTCCGGGTTGGCGCTTGGAGTCGGAATGCTGGTGGATAACTCGATCGTCGTGATTGAAAATATTTACCGGCTCAGAAGTATGGGAGTTCCGGCCCCGAAAGCCGCGGTTCAGGGAGCAAAACAGGTGTCCGGTGCAATTTTTGCTTCAACTTTGACCACTATCTGTGTCTTTCTTCCGATCGTATTTACAAAAGGTATGACCCGGGAACTATTTACGGATATGGGGCTTACCATTGCTTATTCGCTGATCGCCAGCCTGATCGTGGCACTTACCGTTGTGCCGGCCATGAGTTCGACCGTGCTGAAGAAGAGTACTGCGAAAAAGCACCCACTGTTTGATAAAGTGATGATCCTTTATGATAAATCACTTCGTTTCTGTCTGAAATGGAAAATTGTTCCGCTTGGCCTTGCGATTGCGCTCTTGGTCGGCGCCGTATATGGAACCACGAAAATGGGATTGGAGCTGATCCCGAATATGAGCAGCAATACGATCAGCGTTTCTCTGGCAATGAATGAGGAAATGGATCAGGATAACATTTACCGGAACGTCGATGAACTGACAGCACAAATTGCAGATATCGAGGGCGTAGAAACAGTCGGCGCCATGTCGGGAGGAACTGCCATGAGTGTTATGTCGCTGAGTGGCACTTCGACCGGAGAAAAACAAACGCAGTTCACGTTCTATGCACTTTTGGACGAAGAGCATGAAAATGACGGTGATGCGATCGGTAAACAGATCGCAGAGCTTGGAAGCGGTCAGGAAGAAAAATATGAGATGGAGGTCTCTTCGCCCGGAATGGATATGTCCTCTCTCGGAGGAAGCGGAATCGAAATCGATATTCAAGGACAGGATCTGGATACATTCCTTGCCATTAGTGAGGATGTGAAAGGCATGTTGGAACAGGTCGAGGGCCTGGAGGAGATTACGAATGGTCAGGAGGAGCAGGATCCGGGTATCAAGATCGCTCTGGACAAGGATGCTGCCATGAGAAACGGGTTGACGGTTGCACAGATCTATTCCGAACTGGCATCGGCGCTGACTACGGAGAAAACGGCAGCTTCCCTGACTCTGGAGGGAAATGAGTACAGTGTGATCATTGTCGATGAATCGGATATGCTGACGGCGGAAAATCTGATGGACTACACCTTTGAAACGACTTCGAAGGATGAAGAGGGAAATGATGTGACCGAGGAGCACAAGCTGAGCGAGTTTGCCAAAAAGGAAGATGCGAACAGCATTGCTTCGATCCACAGAGAAAATCAGGCAAGACAGATTTCGGTCAGTGCAGTGACGCAGGATGGCTATAATACATCCCTGATCGGAAGAAAAGTCCAGAAGCTTCTGGACGAGTACGATGTGCCGGAAGGATATATCGTAGAGATGGCAGGTGAAGTAGTCAGTGTACAGGATACCATGACGGATCTGATCCAGATGATTGCGCTGGCGGTTGTGTTCATTTATATGATCATGGTTGCACAGTTCCAGAGTCTGTTGTCACCGTTCATCGTAATCTTCACGATCCCGCTGGCATTTACCGGAGGACTTTTGGCACTCTGGGGAACCGGACAGACTCTTTCCATGGTTGCGATGATCGGTTTCCTCGTGCTGGCAGGTGTGGTTGTAAATAATGGTATCGTGTTTGTGGATTATGTGAACCAGCTTCGTCTCTCCGGTATGGAGAAGAAAGAAGCACTGGTGATGACCGGCAAGACCCGTATGCGCCCGATTCTGATGACGGCGATGACGACGATCCTTGCAATGTCAACCATGGCATTCTCGCGGGATATGGCTTCTGCAATCGGAAAGGGAATGGCAACCGTAACGATCGGCGGCCTGGCCTATGCAACCCTGATGACCCTTTATATTGTACCGGTGATGTATGATATTTTCTTCCGCAGAGAACTGAAAGAAATCGATGTGGATTCAGATGTGGATCTGGATGCAGAATCCGCTGTAATATAAAACGCGGCTAAAAAGGTATACTGAAAAAGAGGGATGCCGGATAAAAAACGGCATCTCTCTTTATGATATTCAAGTATTATTTCAGCATTCCCATCAATACCTGGTTGACAAGCTTGCCGTCCGCTTTTCCTTTCACTCTCGGCATCAGCTCTTTCATGATCTTGCCTTTATCTTTACCGGTCGGCTCTGCAATTCCAAGTTCGGAAAGAACAGAAGCGATCACTTCTTTGATCTCGGCTTCGTCCATCATCTTCGGTGCATACTGTTCCAGAACAGCAAGGCGTTTCTCACATTCTTCCTTGATATCGGTACGGTCTTCCGGAGTCATCTCCAGAGTTTCTTTCACCTGTTTGATCTCTTTGAGGATTACCTGAACCTCTTCTTCTTCAGTCAAATCGGCACGTTTGTCGATCGCTTTGTTCTTAAGAGCAGCCAGAAGAGCAGATAAGGTTTCCTTGGTGTCTTTGTCTTTTGCTTTCATTGCAGCGACCATTGCGCTTCTTACTTCATCAATTTTGCTCATGTTACGATCCCTCCATTTATTATATAACCATTATTATACATGAATGTGAAAAAAATACCAGAGGAAATATGCGCGATCATCAAATCATTTGGAGATGATTGACATCCGGGCATTACAACTAATATAATGTAGGAGGGAAAATGTTCCATGATAAGGTATGTCTGAAGCGATCACAGAAGCTTCTATATAATGTATAAAGAGAGGAAAACAAAATGCAAAAGATACTGGATGATGCCGTTCGGGAAGGCAGAGATCTGACGTCGATGGGGAAGACGGCGGATTATATTCCTGAATTGGGAAGAGTCAATAAGGATTATCTTGGGGTATGTGTATTTACAAAAGAAGGAAAACGTTGGCAGAGCGGAGATTCAGATGTAAGATTTACGATCCAGAGTATATCAAAGGTTATTACACTCGCAGTTGCATTGGAGAAATGCGGATTCGAGAAAGTTTTTGCACGTGTCGGGATGGAACCGTCGGGGGACGCATTCAATTCACTGATAAAATTGGATCTGACGAGTGATCATCCTTTTAATCCGATGATCAATTCCGGAGCGATTGCGGTTACGAATTATCTGGTTTCCCTTGTGAACTTTGAAGAAATGCTTGATTTTACAAAGATACTTTGTCTGGACGATAAGATTGTGCTGGATGAGAAGGTATATCAGTCAGAGATGAATCATATTTCAAGAAATAAAGCAATCGCATATTTGCTTGAAAGCAAAGGAATTCTGGAAAACAGTGTTGAGGAGACAATAGACTTTTATGTGAAAATGTGTTCGCTGAGTGTAACAGCGGCAAGTCTGGCAGGCTTCGGCCTTGTATTGGCATCAGATGGGATTCATCCTGTCACAGGGAAAAGGCTGCTCGCCAGCAATGTAGTGAGGACAGTGAAAACGATCATGCTGACTTGTGGGATGTATGACGGTTCCGGGAAATTTGCTGTGGAAGTAGGCGTACCGTCCAAAAGCGGAGTTGGCGGCGGAATTCTGTCGGTTGCGGATAAGCGGATGGGAATCGGAATATTCGGACCTGCACTTGATGAGAAAGGAAACAGTGTCGCGGGGCAGTATGTGCTCAGAGAAATATCGGAGAAACTAAGGCTTCATATGTTTGAGGCGAATCATTTGGTATAAGCGCAAAAAGTGGAATATAGGATAAGGAATTATGGCAGTGTGTGAACTTTGTCCCAGAAGATGCGGGGCGGACAGGGAAAATGGAATAAAGGGTTTCTGCGGTGAAACGTCAGAAATCAGAGTCGCGCGTGCGGCGCTTCATATGTGGGAAGAACCGTGCATTTCCGGAGAAAATGGTTCCGGAACGGTTTTTTTTACCGGCTGCACGCTCCGGTGTGTGTTCTGCCAGAACCACGTCATTTCCGATGGAGAGGTGGGAAAGATCATATCTGTAAGAAGGCTGGCGGACATTTTTCATGAGCTGAATGAGAAGGGAGCAAATAATATCAATCTCGTGACGCCGGGACATTTCGCGCCGCAGATCATCCGGGCACTGGATCTAGCCAAGAATGAGGGGATGAAGCTTCCCATTGTGTGGAATTCCGGCGGGTATGAGCGGCAGGAGACACTGAAAATGCTGGAAGGTTATGTAGACGTGTTTCTGCCGGATTTTAAGTATTTAAATCCATTGCATGCGAAGAAATATTCGATGGCGGAAGACTATCCGGACGTGGCGAAGGCAGCAGTTGCCGAGATGGTAAGACAGGCAGGCTCCCCTGAGTTTGATGAGCGGGGGATCATGAGAAAGGGCGTGATTGTGCGCCATCTGCTCCTGCCGGGATGTCTTGCGGATGCAAAGCGGATCGTGGAATATCTGTATCAGACTTATGGGAACCGGATTTATCTCAGTCTGATGAATCAGTATACTCCGGTGGAGGCACTGGATCAGGAACGCTATCCGGAACTGGCGCGGAAGGTGCCGGATCATGCTTATGAACGGCTGGTGGATTATGCGATCTCGCTGGGGATTGAACAGGCATTTATTCAGGAGGGAGAGACGGCAAAAGAAAGCTTCATCCCTCCATTTACACTGGAAGGGGTATAAAAGAAAGATGAAAAGGCAAGTGAATATGAACGAAATTTCCGATGGGAAATTGTACGGGAGCAATGATATGGTAAAGGCAGATTGCGGCGATTGTGAGGGATGTTCGGCTTGCTGCAGGGGCATGGGGACATCGATCGTACTGGACCCGTTGGATGTCAATCGTCTTGCATGTGGACTTCAGATGACGTTCGAGGAACTGTTGTCCGAAAACGTGGAGTTGAATGTCGTGGACGGCCTGATTCTTCCAAATCTGAAAATGGTGGAAGAAAAATGCGGCTTTCTGAACGAAGAGGGACGCTGCTGCATTCATCCCATCCGTCCGGGAATCTGCCGGCTGTTCCCGCTCGGGCGTTATTATGAAAACGGAGGATTCAGGTATTTTCTTCAGGTGAACGAATGCCGCAAGGAAAACCGTTCCAAGGTCAAAGTGAAAAAATGGATCGATACACCGGATCTGAAATCGTATGAAGCATTCGTAAATGACTGGCATAATTTTCTTCTTGCACTTGAAAAATATGTTTCCGAGAATCCGGAAGAGCAAAAGGCGGTCAGTATGTACATACTGCAGCAATTTTATCTTTCTCCATATGAGGAGGCTGAGAATTTCTATACACAGTTTGCAAAAAGGCTGGCCAGAGGTTATGAAGAACTGGGATTGGAGTAGATATGACAAAAGAAGAATACATGAGAAGAAAGAAAATAGAGCAGCGTAAGCAGCGAAGACGCCGCCGGCGGATCAAAAAAATGATCCGGCTCGGGGTACTGGCCGGAATGCTTCTGATCTTCATCCTGCTTATTGTCGGAGCGGTCAGTCTCGTTCGGTTCCTTTTCTTTCGAGAGGACACAAAAGAAAATCAGGAGAGCCAGCCTGTCGTATCAGAAGAGGTCATTCAAAAAGAGTCTTCCACGATTCTGACGGCGGGTGATATCATGATGCATGATCCAATGCTGGTATCGAATCAGTATCTGCATGAAGACGGCACATATGATTACCATTCCGTTTTCAAATATATAGCCGGTGAGTATGAGGCGGCGGATCTTGCAGTTGTGAATTTCGAGACAACAATTGCGGATGGCGACTACACGGCCTACCCAAGATTCAAATCTCCGGAGGCGATTGCAACAGCACTTTCTGATAATTATGTTGATTTGTGCCTGTTGGCGAATAACCATATTTATGATAATCAGACGACAGGATTGATGCAAACCATTCAGGCGATGGAAGAGAATCATCTGCTTTACACCGGAGTGCGCAAAGATACTTCTGAAAAAAACTATTATGTAACAGAAATTGACGGAATTAAAATCGGAATCTTTAACTATGTATTTGATTCAGGAAGCGTTGATGGTCAGGAGATATCCATCAACTCGATTCCGGTCAGCGATGAAGATGCGCAGCGGATCAATACCTTTAATTACGGAGGGTTGGAACATTATCTTTACAGCGAGATCGAAGAAGGCCTCCAAGAACTGGAAACGCAAGGCGTAGAATACACAATCGCCTATCTGCACTGGGGAACAGAGTACGAAACAACGGAAAATGAACGTCAGCAAAATATTGCAAAAGAGCTTTGTGAACTGGGAATCGATGCGCTGATCGGCGGGCATCCGCATGTGGTACAGCCGGTAGATCTTCTCACAAATGAAGCAGGAACCCATCAGATGGTATGCGTCTACTCTCTGGGAAATCATTTATCAGACCAGAGAAAAGAACGGATTGATTTTGCTCCCGAGGGACATACAGAAGACGGGCTGATGGTGGAACTGATACTTGAAAAATCAGACGATGGTCAGGTTTCCCTTACGGGCATGGAGTTTATACCGACGTGGGTGTACAAGTCAGGCAGCAGCGATAATCCGAATTATTATATCTTACCATTGAATGATATGGAGACTTTGCTGAAAGAGACGGCAGATCTGGGAATCGAGACAGAGGCGAAGCAATCCCTGGCGCGGACTAATGCAATCATTGGAGAAGGAGCGGCAAAGATTGAGGCAGCCCTCCCGATTGCGGCAAAATAGAAAGAGGAGTGATGTCTATGAGACAAATGGAATTCAAAATGGAACGTCCCGGACTTGTGGAGGCAGGTCAGGAGGTAGAAGTCTCGGAAGGAAAAGTTGCAGCATACTTTTACTATACAATCGAGCCGGCTGTAGCGATGAGCGCCAACTTCAGATCCTGGGAACGACTTCAGTCAAAGAAAGGAAAAGTAGTGGATGTGAAGGAGACTCCGCGGGGGTTCTATGTAGTGTGTGAATTTGATGAAGACGAGATAAAATAGAAGGAAGATGGAGCAATTTCACTATTGCTCCATCTGTCTTCCCAAAAAACCGGCTGCGCATAGCGCCATTTTCAATTCTGTGTCACCCAATTTCTTTTTCCCTTCTTTGGCAAGGATTGCGATCGACCCGATGGCATCTCCTTCACAAATGATCGGGCTGATGACCTGACTGTCGTATTCCTCCGGCTGTGCCGTAATGATTCTTGTAAAATTCTTTTCCCCGGCGAAAGAGAGAAACTGCTGACGTTTTGCAATTGCTTCGCTAAGTTGGCGGGAAATCGATTGCTCAAGAAATTCCTTTTTCCCCGGTCCTCCGGCAGCGATTACCTGATCCATATCAGTTACACATACAAGGTATCCCAGCGTCTGTGCCAGACTTTCCGCATATTGTTTTGCAAATGTACTAAGTTCTCCGATTGGAGAATATTTTTTTAAAATGATCTCGCCTTTGCGGTCTGTAAATATTTCCAAAGGGTCGCCTTCCCGAATTCTTAGAGTGCGGCGGATTTCTTTGGGAATTACAACACGCCCGAGGTCATCAATTCGTCTCACAATTCCTGTAGCCTTCATAATAAAAATCCTCCATAAACAGTATCTTTTGAATTTACTTTCCGTTTCTTTCCATAGTATCTGTAAATGAAAGGGAAAATATGCATCAGTTTGACGGAACACTTATTGTGATTCGTTGATCATGATTGCTGTTATATAAGTGAAGAATCTGAAGAAGTGAACAAATAAATGAGATTCAAGAAGAAATTCTCTTGACACAATTTTGTGCATAATCTATAATCAATTATAGATTATCAATAATCTATAATTGATTATTAACAAAAGGCGTCTTGTTCCAGATGAAAAGTCTGGCTGACAAAGGGGAAAGATGTCGAGAAAAGGAGGAAGAGTAAATGAATACTCAAAAACAAAAGTACCCACTGGGGTTCTGGGTATGTTCAACGACGGAGATTTTTGAACGTTTTTCCTACTATTTGGGACGTTCCATCCTGCTGGTGTTCGTGGCGACAGCAGTAGCGCAAGGCGGTCTTGGTCTTTCAGATGGTGTGGCTGCCAATATGCAGTCCAACCTGACAGCATTCTCTTACGGTCTTCCGATCGTGTGTGCCGTAATCTGTGACCGTCTGATCGGTGCAAGGTATACGACACCGATAGGAATGGTGCTTTGTGGTATCGGCTACTGGCTTGGATCTATGGCGACAAACAGTACAATGATGTATGCCATGATCTGGTGCATCAGTATCGGACTTGCGTTCTACAAGACCGGTCCTCTGATTGGACGTATCGTGCCGAAAGATCAGCTGAATGCAGCTTATTCTATCCGCTATGGTCTGGTAAATATCGGTGCATTTGCAGGACCGTTCCTGGTTGGTATTTTGTATCAGGATGTATTTGCTGAAGGGGATGTTCTTGGATTCAGACCATGTTTCAAAGTTGCAGCAGTCCTGATGTTCTTAGGTGCAATCTGGTTTGCGGCAGGTTCACGTTTCATGGGAGAAGCAGGAAAGAAGCCGTTCAAGAAAGAGCAGACGGCAGAGGAACTTGCTCATGAGGCAGAAGTGAAAGCAAAGAACAAAGAAGCAAAGAGTATTCCGTTCACAGGTATAGAGAAGAAGAGAATTGCAGCAATTATCCTTGTTTGTGTATTTGCAATCATTTTCTGGATCTTCTGGTATCTGGCATACCTGCCGGTATACTATCACTGGGGCGAGAATGCGAACTGGGTAGTAGCAGGCTACAATGTTCCTCTCACATGGTTCGATGCGGCGAATGCGTTATTCTGCGTACTTGTTGGTACGTTCGTAACACCTAAGCTCTGGAACTATCTGCAGAGCAGACCGCAGGGTGATGTTAGTATTTATAAGAAATGTGCAATGGGTATCGGAACACTGGGTATCGGTTATCTGTTCTTTGCATTGCTTGAAATTATGCGTGGAGACGGACAGATCAGCTGTTTATGGCTTTTGATTTTTGCATTACTGATCACCTTCGGTGAGATGTTCTTCTCTCCACTGGGTAATGCGTTTATCGCACAGTATGCACCAAGCCGCATTTACTCAACAATGCAGTCTGTATGGGGACTTGCAATCTTCTTCGCAGCGAAGGGATATGGATACCTGTACAATGGCCTGTTCAGCGGTTCATTGAAGTTTACGACAGGATGTTTTATCGTTATAATTGTTTCTGCAATTGCAGTAGCACTCCTGATCCTTCTTGACAAACCGTTGACAGCGCTGGTAGAAAATAAGGATAAATAATAAATAAAATTAAGAGGTGTTGAAAATGAGTATTCCTGAGAGATTAACTAATTTGCGTGCCAAAATGGCGGAAAAAGGTGTCGATGTTTATATCGTTCCGACCGCAGATTTTCATCAGAGTGAGTATGTTGGAGAATATTTCAAAGCGAGAAAATATATTACCGGATTCTCAGGTTCGGCAGGAACAGCAGTCATTACAAAAGATGAAGCTCGTCTTTGGACGGATGGACGTTATTTTATTCAGGCGGCAAGTCAGCTTGAAGGTACAACGGTTGAACTTATGAAAATGGGAGAACCGGGAGTGCCGGAACTTACTGCATATCTGGAAGGCATTCTGAACGAAGGAGATACTCTTGGCTTTGACGGACGAGTAGTCTCTGTAGGAGAAGGAGAAGAATACGCTGCAATTGCCGGGAAAAAGGGAGCAAAGGTAGCTTATCATGATGATCTGATCGACCTGATTTGGGAAGATCGTCCGGAGATGTCTAAAGCACCTGCATTTTCACTTGGAATCGAATATACAGGAGAATCAGCGGCGGACAAATTGGAGAGAACCCGCGAAGAGATGAGAAAAGCCGGAGCAAATGTTCATGTTCTTACAACATTGGATGATATTTGCTGGACTTTGAACATTCGTGGAGATGATATTGAATTTTTCCCGCTGGTTCTTTCTTATGGAATCATCACAATGGACAGCATGGAGCTGTACGTTGATGAGAGCAAACTGGACGATGAAATGAAGGCACAGCTGGCAAAGATCCACGTTAATCTTCATCCATATAACGATATCTATGAGGATATTCGAAAACTGGATGAGAGTAATGTGGTCATGGTTGACCCGAGTAAATTGAACTATGCTCTGTACAATAATATACCTGCTAATGTGAAAAAGGTAGAGGAGAGAAATCCGGCAATTCTTATGAAAGCAATTAAGAATCCGGTTGAAGTGGAAAATATCCGGAAAGCACAGATTAAAGACAGTGTGGCTCACGTAAGATTTATGAAGTGGCTGAAGGAAAACGTAGGTAAAATGGAAATTACCGAGATGAGCGCGCCGGATAAACTGGATGAATTCCGTGCTGAGATGGGTAATTTTATCCGTCCTAGTTTCGAGCCGATTTCTTCTTACGGAGAGCATGGAGCAATCGTTCACTATACATCCTCACCTGAAACAGATGTTGTGCTGAAAGAAGGCGGTCTGTATCTTACCGATACCGGAGCAGGTTTCTGGGAAGGATCCACAGATGTAACAAGAACTTATGCCCTGGGTGAAATTCCTCAGAAGATGAAAGACGACTTTACACTCGTGGCAATCAGTAATCTTCAGCTTGGAAGTGCGAAATTCCTGGAAGGATGTACAGGACTGGTGCTTGATATCTTATCAAGAAAACCATTCTGGGACAGAAATCTGAATTTCAATCATGGAACAGGTCACGGAGTAGGTTATCTGCTGAACATTCACGAAGGCCCGGCAGGTTTCCGCTGGAAATACCGCAAAGGAGAAACAGAGGTGCTTCGCGAAGGTATGGTCATTACGGATGAACCGGGAATTTATATAGAAGGTTCACATGGTATTCGTATAGAAAATGAACTCCTCTGCTGTAAGGGTGAAAAGAACGAATACGGACAGTTTATGTATTTTGATACCATTACATTGATTCCTATCGATTTGGATGCAATTAATCCGGACATTATGAGTGCGGAAGATAAGAAGTTGTTGAATGACTATCACAAAAAAGTTTATGATACAATCTCCCCTTATCTGAATGAAGAAGAAACCCTTTGGCTTGAAAAATATACAAGGGCGGTTTAACATTCAGACAGTCTCAAATGAAAAGTACCGGGGACACCGAAGTAAAACGGTGTTCTCGGTACTTTTTATTATGATCCCGGTTTAATAATATCAAAAGAAAATGGAAAATCATCTTCCGTCAGATCATTCTGCTGAAGCAGCTTGTTGATAAACTGACTATAATGATTGGAAATGGTATTGCAGATTGCCTTACAATCCCGCGTCCTGTAAACGTCGAAGATTTCTTTGTGAGATATATGCTGTCTTTTCGCCAGTGAAGAAGGATTGTCATCATGCTGCGTATAGTAAGAGAAGAATGATACGAAATCCAATGCATTCCATGCATTTTCAAGGTAAGGCATATGAGCTTCGTGAATCAAAATCCTGTGAAATTGATTGTCATAGAAAATCGGTTCGTTAAAATCTGTATCGTCCATATCCCTCATGGCTTCCAACACATCCGACATCTCAGAGAGAGCCTTGTCGGAAATATTGCCCTTACATGCCTGAGCGGCCATGATTTCGTAGGAACCGCGGATCAGCAAGGCTTCGATCACGTCGGAAAGGGAGATGTTTCTGACAGAACACCCTACATTTCTGGTGTATTCTACAAGACCTTCCTGCTCTAATTGTCTGAGAGCTTCACGCACAGGTCCGTGGCTTACACCAAACTGAGTTGCAAGCTCGGATTCTGTCATGCGCATGCCCGGTTCAAGTTCGTGATGTAGTATTTTTTTACGAATCGCATCTGCGACTTGTTCGCGTAATGTTTTATGGTGAATCATGTTTTTCATTCTATCTTGCCCTTCTAAAAAATATAAGATAAAACTATTGTACCATAAGAAATATATAGAATAAATGTTTTTTCTGTTTTTTATGAGAAATTATGCGAATTATATTATAAATATGCATATAAGGGTTTGTTACTTCGCATACTTAATTATTATTTGACGCGCGTCAAATAATAATCATTGCGTACTGTGTTCGTTCATAATTAGTTTTACAGGATGCTGTTTTAATACTTTTGCCAGTTCTTGTGAGTCATTTACAGTTTCCTGAATTATAATTCCACCATAACCAACCTGCAGCAGGTTATGGCAGTCACTGCCTGAGATCAGCTTTAAATCAGGATATGATTGAAGCCATGTATCCAATTTCTCGTTGTTATTTCCACTGTTTGGACGCTGATTGTATTCGACACCATCTAAATAATCGGGATTGCGGGGAATGCATGGAGTTCTGAAGGGATGAGCCTGATACAATACTGCTCCATATGAATGACAAAGTTCATATAGTTCTTTTTGACTCATAAAACAAAGATCAGGGTTTTGAAATAAGAAATCTTCATCGATTCCATAAATTAAAAAATCTTCTTCATTCGGCTCCAGGCGTATTTCTATTCCGAGCATGACTTTTATGCGATTCTCTGATGCCACTGATTTTGCTTTTCGATATCCCAATAAATATCTTTCGATTTTAGCTTTTTCTGTATTTCCAAAATGGATCAGAAGGTTATTGTCAAAATGATTGGTTATTACGATGGCATCGTAACCGGCTTTATTGTATGCTTTCACAATACTTTCCGCATCAGTTTCGGCACAGGGACTTCCCTCACTGGTATGGACATGCATTTCTATTTTCATAGTGTACCTCCTTTATACAGTCTGATATGATATTTCATAGAATAATCATACCATTTTGGGTTACGGGCTACTTGCCCAAAAGAAACACGATCTTTAACGTTACTATAAATATAAACGACAGCATCAACAAATCTAAAGAAAACTTGAGATTAATTCTATTATATCCAATTCAAGGAAGAAAGGAAATGGAGTTATAGAAAAAATGCAAAATATGCATATGGCAATCGAATCAAAATGCCCATTCCTATCTTGCCCGGTTTGTGGTATCATAGAACACGGATTCACAGAAAAAGAACATAATCAATACAGAGTCTGGAAAAATGAGGTTGAGAGGAGAGAGAGAAGACTATGAGATCTCTTATGGTATATTTGAAAAACTATAAGAAGGAAACGGTTCTGGCGCCTTTGTTCAAGATGCTGGAAGCGTTATTTGATTTGTTTGTGCCGCTTGTCATGGCTGCGGTGATCGACAATGGAATCGCCAGAAGTGATCAGAGCTACATCGTCCGCATGTGTCTGATTCTGATCGCGCTTGGAATTATCGGACTTACCTGTTCGATCACGGCGCAGTATTTCGCGGCGAAGGCGGCAACCGGATTTGCGGCGGAGGTGAGACATGCATTATTTGCGCATGTACAGAAATTTACATTTTCGGAGATGGATACGATTGGGACATCGACCTTGATCACCCGGATGACGAGTGATCTGAATCAGGTGCAGTCCGGGCTGAATCTGACGCTTCGTCTGCTGCTTCGTTCCCCGTTCATCGTCTTCGGGGCGATGGTCATGGCGTTTATGATCGATATCAAAGCGGCTCTTGTGTTTGTGGTGGCGATTCCGCTGCTTGCTGTGATTGTATTTTCCATCATGCTGATGACGATGCCGCTCTATAAAAAGGTGCAGGCGCATCTGGATCAGGTGCTTCTGGTGACGAGAGAAAATCTGACGGGTGCGAGAGTGATCCGGGCATTTAACAAAGAAGAGGATGAAAAATGCCGGTTTGAGGAGAATAATCTGCTTCTTACCAAGGCGCAGAAGTTTGTCGGAAGTATTTCGGGACTAATGAATCCGCTTACTTATATTGTGATCAACGGAGCGGTGATCGTGCTTATTTATACCGGTGCGGTTCGGGTCAATATAGGGGAACTGACGCAGGGGCAGGTTGTTGCGCTGCTCAACTATATGTCCCAGATTCTGGTGGAACTGGTGAAGCTTGCGAATCTGATCATTTCGATTACGAAGGCGCTGGCGTGTGCAAACCGGATCCAGAGTGTGTTTGAGGAGAAGCCGGATATGCAGGACGGAACGCTTGTGTGGAAGGCGGATCCGGATAGGAAGCAGATCCCGAGAGTGGAATTTGAGCATGTTTCACTTACGTACCAGGGTGCAGGTGCGGAGTCTTTAAGTGATATTTCTTTTAAAGCATATCAGGGACAGACGATCGGAATTATCGGAGGTACCGGTTCCGGTAAATCGTCTCTGGTAAATCTGATCCCTCGGTTTTATGATGCGACACAGGGTGAGATCCGCATCGACGGGCGGAATGTAAAAGAGTATCAGATGGATTCCCTGCGGGAACGGGTCGGAATGGTTCTACAGAAAGCAGTTCTGTTCAAAGGGACGATCGGAGCGAACATCCGCTGGGGAAAAGAAGATGCAACCGATGCGGAGATCGAAGAAGCACTTGAGATTTCGCAGGCGAAGGAATTTGTGGATTCGAAAAAGGATGGACTGAATTTTAAAATCGAGCAGAGTGGGCGGAATCTTTCCGGCGGTCAGAAACAGCGTCTGACGATAGCAAGAGCACTGGTGAAGAAGCCGGAGATCCTGATTCTGGACGACAGTGCGTCGGCGCTGGATTTTGCGACGGATGCGAAATTGAGAAAGGCGATCCGGGAAATGAAAGAGCAGCCTACGGTGTTCATTGTATCTCAGAGAGCGTCTTCCATCCAGTATGCGGATCAGATCCTGGTACTGGATGACGGAGAGCTGGCAGGCGCCGGAACCCACAGGGAGCTTCTGGAGAATTGTCCTGCTTATCAGGAAATCTATTATTCACAGTTCCCGAAGGAGAAGGAGGCGTAAGCAAGTGGAAGATAAGAAGAAAAAACAGTCGGAAACATTGAAAAAAGTATTTCATTATCTTGGAAAATACCGGATTTTCGTTGTGATCTCCATTTTCCTTGCTGCCGTGACCGTCGCACTGACTCTTTATATTCCGAAGCTGACCGGCAGGGCGGTGGACTATATTGTAACCAAAGGGCAGGTTAATTTTACAGGCGTTTTCCAGGTGATGCTGCAGATCGGTATCTGCGTACTGATCACGGCACTGGCGCAGTGGATCATGAGTATCTGCAATAATAAGATGACATATCAGGTGGTTCAGGATATTCGAAATGAAGCGTTTAAGAAAATTGAGATTCTTCCGTTGAAATATATTGACGGGCATGCTTACGGTGAAATTGTAAGCCGGGTCATTGCCGACGTGGATCAGTTTGCAGACGGGCTTTTGATGGGATTTACACAGTTATTTACCGGAGTGGCAACAATCATCGGAACTTTGGGATTCATGCTTTCCGTGAATGTGAAGATCACGTTGGTGGTTGTGCTGATTACGCCGGTCTCCTTCCTGGTGGCGAATTTTATCGCGAGGCGGACCTTTACCATGTTCAAGCTTCAGTCTGAGACGAGAGGTGAACAGACGGGGCTGATCGATGAGATGATCGGGAATCAGAAAGTGGTACAGGCCTTTGGACAGGGTGATAAGGTAGTCGAACAGTTTGACGAGATCAACGAAAGGTTGAAAGACTGCTCGTTGAAGGCGACATTTTTCTCGTCCATCACGAATCCGGCAACCAGATTTGTAAACAGCCTGGTGTATACAGGGGTAGGAATTACGGGAGCATTTGCGGTACTGAACGGGTCGCTTACGGTCGGTCAGTTGTCCTGCTTCCTCAGTTATGCGAACCAGTATACGAAACCGTTCAATGAGATATCCGGAGTTATCACAGAACTGCAGAATGCGATCGCCTGTGCTCAGAGAATCTTTGATCTCATTGAGGAAGAACCGCAGATTCTGGAAAAGGAACACGCGGATGCACTTACGGATATCAAGGGAAATGTTTGTCTTGAAGATGTGTCGTTTTCCTATCTGCCGGAGCAGAAGTTGATTGAACATTTCAGCCTGAAGGTAAAGCCGGGACAGAAAGTGGCGATCGTGGGGCCGACCGGGTGCGGGAAGACTACGCTGATCAATCTGCTGATGCGTTTCTATGATGTGACCGGAGGAAAAATCTGTGTGGAAGGCGAGGATATCCGGGAAGTGACCAGAAGGAGCCTTAGAGCGGGATACGGTATGGTGCTTCAGGATACCTGGCTGAAGACCGGCACGATTCGTGATAATATTGTCATGGGAAAACCGGATGCAACGGAGGAAGAAATCATTGAGGCGGCTAAAGCATCTCATGCGCACAGCTTCATCAAACGTCTGCCGAAGGGGTATGATACCTGGATTACGGAGGACGGCGGAAGTCTGTCACAAGGGCAGAAGCAGCTGCTCTGTATCACCCGTGTCATGCTGTGCAGACCGCCGATGCTGATTCTGGACGAGGCGACATCTTCCATTGATACAAGAACCGAAGTGCAGATCCAGAAGGCATTTGCGCGTCTGATGGAGGGAAGGACCAGTTTCATCGTTGCGCACAGACTGTCCACGATCCGTGAAGCGGATGTGATTCTGGTCATGAGGGACGGTAAGATCGTAGAGCAGGGAAATCATGAAGAACTGATCCAAAAAGGTGGATTTTATCATCAGTTGTATTATAGTCAGTTTGCAGGAGTATAGAAGAAATGAAAAAAGAGGAAACCTTGATCTTAGCGGAAGGTTTCCTCTTTTTGAATGAAATATATTGGATAAAGTATCCAAAGTGTTGACACACACTATCCTCTGTATGATAAAATAAGGTCAAATTATGTAATTGGATCAGGATCTCAGTGATTCGAAAAATGGATCCATGATCGTCTGTGCATATTCCAGAAGGGAATAACGCTGCTGCTGAAGACACCAGTTATAGGTAAGACCGATCTGGAAACCACAGATCATGTTTGCCAGAGTGGTATAAGAATGGGGCGAGGTGATCTCGCCGGATTCCAGTCCGTCTTTCACCAGGGAACGCATGATCTGATAATATTTTCTGTCAGGATTCAGAATATGGCGCATTCCACTTGTCATGACCTGGAGTCCGTAAAGGGTAGGATAAAAACTTCGATATGGGGAATCCTCAACGGAACGCATAACGAATACATTAAATATTTTCAGTTTTTCCACGGAATGAAGAGAGGAATCCAGATTTTGCTTCTGCCAGTCTTCGTAGATTATGTCATAAGTATAAGCGACCGAAAAAAGAAGTTCTTCTTTTCCGTGAAAGTGATGATAAAAGGCGCTGCGTGAGGTCCCGGATTTCTCGATAATCTGTGAAATGGTTGTTTCTTCGTAGCCCTGTTCATAGAAAAGCTCCCACGCAGCCTGCATAATTTTTTCTTTTGTTTTACTTTTGTACGGTTTTCTCATAATACGTCTCTCTTTTGTAAAGAATTGGATGCTAATTCGAAAGTAAAAATATTAGCTTCCATATCATAACATAGTAAAAACGCAAATTTCAAGTTAATTGGCAAAAATGCACAAAAACAGTGGTAAAAAAAGGCTTTACTTGACTTAATTTCATATCTCTGTTACAATGATAAAATCAAAAAAGAGAACGCAGTACGGAATTTGGTACTATTTTGACTGCGAGGAGGTTGCGGGATGAAGAGATTGAGGTTGGAGCATTCCATGGAATGGAAGGAGAAACAGCTAGCCATTGAGGCAGCATTGCTTTATGGATTCCAGACGGAGACAGCAGAATTTCCGATAGCGGCACTGGACGGAGAAATCGAGGTTCCGGGAACCGAAGACGAACTGACCGCTTTATGGAGACTGGAAGCCAAAGCAGCACCGGAAGGATATCTGCCGGCAAAGAAAGAAGGACCGATTTTTGATACTGATTTCCGAAAGAAGAAAGGTCTTGAGACTCTGTTTGGAACCGGGGAGTTCCTGAAAGATGAGGATTATGACTTTCTGCCGGACAAGTTGGATGTTCGGATAATCCTGCCCAAGGAAGCGGATCTGTCTATGATCACGGCGGCGTGTAACATTGCATTTCGTCTGGGAATGGAGACCACTGCCTATGAGGGCAAGATCCTTGCAGATGAGACCTATCAGGGGAATGCGATCGTGTTTGAAGATGCCAAGAGTGCAGAGATGGCAGTGGAGCAGGAAGAGAATGCGGTTCGCCTGTATGTAAGAGGACGCGGCGAAGAACTGGAGAAGCTGTCCGCCCTTGTCTGTGAGAAATTCCCGGTTGTCGATGCATGGAGAAGCTGGCGGGATGTGCTGATGGATATGGCGGATGATTTCGCTTTGAGAAATGCAGACGGACAGCTCGCCTATCTGAGCGCGTATGAGCAGACGGAGCCGGGAGCATATGAACTGTATGGATCTCCGGAGATTACCGATCAACAGAAAGAACAATTCCCGGATTCTGTATTTTACAATTATAAATCCGGCCGCAAGGTCTATGAAAAAGTATATGAGCTTCCGTGGGAAGTGGATACATTTACACAGGTTCTGGAAGAGAAGATCTATCCATGCATCGGATGCGGAGATCGGGTCAGAATCGAAGGCGCGCTCAGTGAGGACAAAAAAGTGCGCAGCAGGATCGTTGCAGATGTAGCGAAACATCTTGAAGAAAAAGGAGCAGTGCTGGAACAGGCGCAGCTGATCTGTGCTTACAAGCAGGGATTTTCGTGGATGGAAGAAGTTGTCATTCCGGAAGCTGCAAAGGTAGATACGACAAAGGTTGAGATTTATTTCAAACCGTTTCTTCCGGAAGGGCAGACCGAGTGGCTTGATGAGAACGGTGCAACACCGTCTTATCATAATTTGAAGGCCGATAATCCGGATAAATGGTATGACCTTCCGATCCGCTATTTGCAGGAGCTTTATCCGATTGAGGATATCATCACAGAAAAACTGGGAATCGCACGTGAGGATGTGGTGTTCCTTCCGTACGAAGGTGATGAGAATATCACCTATCTCTGCCGTGTTGCTGCGGGAGAAGAAAGTCGTGAATTCCGGTATCTGGTACATTATGAGGAACGTCCGTATATGGATGAATATCCGCAGATGGGAAAGGTTCATCCGGCGACCGGTTATGTCCGGGTGTGGGTAAATGGAGAAGAAAAGCTTTCCGAAGAGATCAAGACAGATCTGGAAGAAGTTTGGGATATCTATCAGGCAGAAGTGCTGCCTGACTGCCGCAGATATATCGAGAAGAAGACTGGCGGAGAAATCCGTTCTGATCTGCAGCCGTTCTTCCATAAACTTTCGCTGGATGTTACGGTAAGTGAGCCGGATTACAGAACCGGGAGCAGAGAAGATCTGATTTCCTCTCTGGATGCGCTGCATGAAGATATGTATTTTGTCGGAAGTGACTATTTTAAGAATTACGGCGTACAAAGAGCAGATGTCATGCTGGATGCACCGGGACTGATCCTTCCTGAGATCCATAACCGGGAAGGAGCACCGGTATTTAAAGTGACGCTTTATGAGCAGCTGCGGGAATCGGCCTGCATTCTGTGTGAAGGTAATGAAGTGGTTTCACAGAAGAACAGAGAAGATGTACAGGTATGGGCAGAACGTATACGGATGTGCGGAGACCGGTTGGAACTTTTGATTCGAACAGAAGGCGTTCCGGAAATGGTACTTTCTGCTTATGCCGAGCTTTTTGATAAAGGCATTCTTGATCTTGCGAATCGTTTGGATCCATGTTATTGTATTGTACTCCGGGATGAAAACGGACACAGCTACGAAGCGGCAGTCCCTGAAAAAAAAGACCGCCCGGTGAAGAAGATTACCGAGATTGACCTGCATGAACAGGAACTGATTGGTTATGATACCTATTGTGAGATTATTGAAGAATTAAAGCAGGTAGAAGGAATCGAAGTGTTCCGTACAGCGGTATCTTATGCCGGAAGAGAAGTATATGCGATCTGGCTTAAACCAGAGTACAAGGGATATCTGTCTATGACGAAGCGGCTGACCAGATGCCCGAGTGAGGTTATCAATGCCCGCCATCATGCAAACGAGGTGTCCAGTACGAATGCTTCCCTGATTCTTTTGAAGAAACTGTTGACGGAAGATATTTACAGGGATCTTCCCGAGAAGCTGAACCTGGTACTTGTTCCGATGGAAAATGTGGATGGCGCTGCAATTCATTACGAGCTTCAGAAGGAACATCCAAACTGGAAACTGCATGTGGCAAGATTTAATTCAATTGGTAAAGAATTTTATTATGAGCATTTCCGCCCGGATACGATACATAGTGAAGCGATGGGACTGACACGGTTGTTTGAAAAATTTGTGCCGGATATGATCGTAGATAATCACGGTGTACCGAGCCATGAGTGGGAACAGCAGTTTTCAGGTTATACTTCACCTTCCTACAAAGGATTCTGGCTTCCGAGATCTCTGCTGTATGGATATTTCTGGTATGTTACCAATCCGGAATACAAGGATAATTATCCAGTGAACAAAGAGATGGAAGATGTGATCGCAGACAAGATTGCCGAGGATGAAGAGATGACGAGATGGAATCTCGAGTGGAGTGCGCAGTTTGAAAAATATGCACATGCATGGATGCCGAAGCTTTTCCCGGCAAATTACTATAAAAATATGATCAATTACTGGATCCCGTTTGCGTCGGATCCGACTCATCGGTATCCGTCGATCCGTTTCCCATGGATCACCACGGTTGCCTACACAAGTGAAGTGGCGGATGAGACGGCACAGGGAGAATACTTGAATTTATGCGCCCGGGCTCATGTGGCTCATGACGAAGCGACACTGCAGATGCTTATGAAGGCAGAGAATGTCTTCGACTGTGATTGCGGCTTACGTGATAATGCGGTTTTTGCCAGATACTGTCGATTACGGCCAATGATTGTCGGCGGATCTGGAAAAAATAAATAAAATATATTCTAAAGGAGGAGATTTCTATGGAACTCATCAAATTACTTGGCGTTTTAATCGTAATTGTAGGATTTGCGCTGAAACTGGATTCAATCCTCATTATTTTCCTTGCACTGATCACAACAGGTCTTGTGGGCGGTCTTGGAATCGGTGGACTTTTGGAAACAATTGGAACAAACTTTGTTGCCAACAGAAGTATGGCAATTTTCATCATGATTCTTCTGGTAACCGGTGTACTGGAGAGAAACGGACTACGTGAGGCAGCTGCAGACCTGATTAAGAAGGTGAAAGGTGCTACTGCAGGTAAGGTTGTTGCTGCATACGGTATCATGCGTGGTATCTTCGGAGCGTTCAACGTAGGATTCGGTGGTGTTGCCGGATTCATCCGTCCGGTTGTTCTTCCAATGGCAGAAGCTGCGATTGAAAATGGCGGAAACAAAGCAACAGAGGAACATATTGAAGATGTAAAAGGTATGGCATCTGCAATGGAAAACGTTACATGGTTCTTCTTCCAGGTGCTCTTTGTAGGTGGAGCCGGCGGTATTCTTGTACAGACTACATTAGCCGGACTCGGATACGAAGTAGAACTGATCGATCTAGCTGTAACAGAAATTCCGGTTGCAATCTTTGCTTTGATCCTTGCATGTGCATTTGTAGTGATCAAGGATAAGAAAATGCAGCAGAAATACTATGGCAATTCAGCAAAGACAACAAAGAAATAGGGAGGAGACATAAATGAGTGCTTTAAAATTTATTCAGATTGACCCTACTTTAAACACAAATCTGGTTAATATCGTTTGGATCATAATCGGACTTGTTACAATTTACGCAGGTATTAAGAACTTACTTGACAAAGAAAATCCTTCCAGAATCGGAACAGCCGTTTTCTGGTGTTCATTCGGTATCGTGTGTGCATTTGGTACATGGCTGCCGGCGAAGGTTTCCGGTGCACTGGTTATTATCATGTGTATCCCGCCGATCTTCAAGAAGGTAAAAGTCGGAAAAGCAGAAGTTCCGACCAAAGAATATACACAGAAGCAGTACAAGAAAGTTGGTATGAAGATCTTCTTCCCGGCTGTCTGTGTTGGTATCTTCTCACTTTGCATGGCTTTGTTTACCAATATCAGTTCCATGCTTGCAGTAACACTCGGTACATTAGTAGCTGTTATCATTCTGATGGTTTACAATCCGTCTGAAAACAAACCGGATGTATTTTTGAAAGAATCAGAGCGTTTCCTTTCTCTGATGGGACCTCTCTGTATGCTTCCTCAGCTTCTTGGATGTCTGGGTGGCGTGTTCACTGCAGCAGGTGTCGGCGAAGTGATTGCGGGTATCGTAGAAAATATCGTTCCGAAGGGAAATGTAAATTTAGGTATTATTGTATATGCAGTAGGTATGGTATTATTTACTATGATCATGGGTAACGCATTTGCAGCGATCACAGTTATGACAGTTGGTATCGGCGCACCGTTCGTACTTGCTTATGGAGCAAATCCGGTTATAATCGGTATGCTTGCTCTTACATGCGGATATTGTGGAACGCTCTGTACACCTATGGCTGCAAACTTCAATATCGTTCCGGTTGCTATTCTGAATATGAAGGATCGCTGGGGTGTTATTAAGAATCAGGTTCTTATAGCTATGATCATGCTGGTATTCCAGATCTGCTATATGATCTTATTCAAATAAGCATTTACGAAAAAGGATGATGGAAAGATGAGTCGGGATATGGAGCGGGGAGCCCAAATTGTGATCTGCGACTGGGTCCGGGTAAAGCCGTGGGACAAGCTGCTGATCGTGACGACAAGAGAGCATTTGCCGGAAGCGAGGATGCTGCGGAAATGTGCGATCGGAAGAGCAAGATCGGTCAATACGCTGACTGTGGAAGATGCAGGAAGGCTGGTAGGGGTATTTTTTGACACGAATGAGGAAGTGTTCGACCCGTATACGGCCATAATCGCTGCGACCGATTATTCACTTGTGACCACAAAAGCGGCAAAACGTGCGATTCAGAAGCACAAGAAGTTCCTGTCCCTCCCGCTTTCTACAAATGATGGCAGATCCATGCTGGAATATGATTTCATGACGATGGATACGAAGAAAAGCCGTCTGATGGCGAAGGTGATCATGAAATACCTTCGCAGTTCTGAAAAAATCCATGTGACGACATCGGCGGGAACGGATCTGGTCATGTATAAAGAAAACCGGAATCCGGGCTTCTTCAACGGTGTGATCAAAGATGGAAAAGGATATTCTTCTGCCAGCATTGAGGTATACGTTCCGATCGAGGAGACGAAGACAGAAGGCGTTATGATGCTGGACGGTTCTCTCGGTTATATAGGGCGTGCAAATGAGCCGACCCGGATTCTGTTTCACGAGGGGCGGATAACAGATATAGAAGAAACGCATACCGGCATAAAACTGAAAAACTATATGGAAGAATACAGGGATCCGAGAATCTATATCGGAGGAGAATTTGGGATTGGTCTGAATTCTTATTCCCGGTGTCTGGGTAATTGTTATATCGAAGACGAATCGGCATACGGAACTTTTCATATTGGCCTGGGAAGGAATCTGGCGCTGGGAGGCAAGCAGAACGCAAATGGTCATTTTGACCTTGTGTGTCTGGAACCGGACATTTATACTGATAATAGACAGATTATGCAGCAAGGGAAGATTATCATACCAGAACCGGTGGTATATTAGTACCGGCGGTGGTACAAAAAGTTCCGCATGCGGAACTTTTTGTTAATGGTCAGAAAGAGTCGTAAGGAGGAAACGAACATGAAGGTATTAGTAACAGGTTTTGACCCGTTTGGGGGAGAAAAAGTAAATCCTGCATATGAGGCAGTAAAATTATTGCCGGATACGATCGCGGGGGCAGAGATCATTAAACTGGAGATTCCGACGGTGTTTTCAAAGAGTGGTCCGGCTGTAGAAGCAGGGATCCAGAAATATCAGCCGGACGTTGTCATCAATGTCGGACAGGCAGGCGGTCGCTCTTGTGTTACCATCGAACAGGTGGGAGTGAACCTTGCAGAAGCGCGTATTCCGGATAATGCCGGAGAGCAGCCTATGGATGAACCGCTTCAGGTGGACGGCGCACCGGCATATTTTGCGACGATTCCGGTTAAGGCAATTGTAAAGAACATCCGTGATCATGGAATCCCCTGCCATATTTCCTATACAGCAGGAACCTATGTATGCAACTGTGTGATGTATAACGTACTTCATATGGCAGCAACAAAATATACCAACATTCGTGCCGGATTTATTCATGTACCATTTGCTGCTGAGCAGGTGGTCGATAAGCCGAACGGAACTCCGTTCATGTCTCTGGAAATGATTGCGAAGTGCCTTGAATATGCGATTGAGGCTACTGTAAACAATACAGAAGACATTGAAGAAGCAATGGGAACGACCCATTAGGAAAAGAATCATTCTGGCAGAAAATATGGAATTATCAGAGGAATGCTTACCGGATGGTGGGCATTCCTTTTTGCATAGGGAAAGACTGCAGCTGACCTTATTCTAAACTTGATTTATGATAATACTAATTGCCATAGTTCACTCGCAAGGCAGAACTATTATCCGGTATTATTGCCCAAATACCCAGGTAAACATTTGTAATAAATATTGAAGAACCCTAAAAGGGATAATAAAACGGAAAAAAGAGAGATGCTCAACGGTGTGTTCTGTGATATGTCTGCTCCGACAACGATCCATCATTTATGTAAAGTTCCTGTACGATTAGAAACAGCTTTTCGTTCTGATTTTAAACTTATCTGCATACACATGTTTTAGATAAGGAGGAACAGAACATGGAAAAGAAAGTGAATTCTGTGATCAAACCGATTCAAATACTGAAGGCATTGCTTGCTTCTTATATCGTGACAGCCCTGCTTCTTTTGCTTCTGACGTTTTTGCTGTATAAGTTTGGACTAGATGAGAAGAAAGTAGAGATCGGAATCCTGATCGTGTATCTGGTATCTGCTTTTATCGGAGGAATGATAGCAGGCAAGCTGGCAGGAACGAGGCGGTTCCTGTGGGGGACTCTGATCGGAATCCTGTATTTTGCACTGCTTCTCATGATTTCAATCGGTGTATACCGCACAATCCAGGGAGGAAGCAGTATGCTGGTTTCATTTGCACTTTGTGTGGCGGGGGGGATGCTGGGAGGTATGCTCTCATGAGAAGAAAACTTGTAACACTTTGACGTTGACGCTGTCAAGGGTGTTGTGATATACTATAGTGCATAGTGAAAAGTAAGGAGGAGATTGCAATGAAGCATATTAAGACATTGAATACACAGACTCTGAACAATACAGTAAAAAAAGGCGGATGTGGAGAATGCCAGACATCTTGCCAGTCTGCTTGTAAGACATCCTGTACCGTAGGAAATCAGACTTGCGAGCACAGCAAATAAGAGAATTTTATCTTAGTATGAATCAAGGCAGCGGCTAAAAGCCGCTGTCTATTGGCGTTATGGAAAACAAATTAGAAAGGGGTACCGGTTGTGATTCATCAGTACCAGAATAACGGATATTTGATCGTGATGGATATCAACAGCGGATGCGTTCATACGGTGGATCAGGCAGCATATGACGTGATTGCATGTCTGAATGCAAGGAATGAGAACCAGACAGCCGAGACGCTTCGTCAGGATGAGACCTGGGAGGCAGTGAAAGCGGAGCTGAAGGATAAATATCCGGAAGAAGAATTAAGAGAAATATTAGAGGATGTGACAGAACTCACGGAGTCGGGGCAGTTATTTGTGAAGGATACTTATGAGCCGCTCATCGGTGAGGTCGTGAAACGCAAGACGGTTGTGAAGGCAATGTGCCTGCATATTGCGCATGACTGCAATCTGGCATGCAGATACTGCTTTGCAGAAGAAGGAGAATATCATGGAAGAAGAGCCATGATGAGTTTTGAAGTGGGAAAGAAAGCCCTGGATTTCCTGATTGCCAATTCGGGCAGCAGACGTAATCTGGAAGTGGATTTCTTCGGCGGGGAACCGCTGATGAACTGGCAGGTTGTCAAGGATCTTGTTGCATACGGAAGAGAACAGGAGAAGATACATAATAAGCATTTTCGTTTTACAGTGACGACGAATGGTGTTCTGCTGAATGATGAGATCCAGGAGTTTATCAATAAAGAGATGGATAACGTGGTCATGAGTCTCGACGGAAGAAAAGAAGTCAATGACCGTATGAGACCGTTCCGAAACGGGAAGGGCAGTTATGATCTGATTGTGCCGAAATTCCAGAAACTTGCGGATTCCAGAAATCAGGAGCGTTACTATATCCGGGGAACATTTACCAGAAATAATCTGGACTTCTCCGAGGATGTAAAGCATTTTGCAGAGCTTGGGTTCAAACAGATGTCCATCGAACCGGTTGTCGGGGATGCTTCGGATCCGTATGCGATCCGTGAAGAGGATCTGCCGAAGATTTTTGAAGAATATGATAAGCTGGCGCAGTTCGTGATTGAGAAGGAAAGAAAGGGCGAAGGCTTTAATTTCTTCCATTTTATGATCGATCTGGAAGGCGGACCGTGCCTGTATAAGAGATTGTCCGGATGCGGATCCGGAACAGAGTATTTGTCGGTAACTCCGTGGGGCGATCTCTATCCGTGCCATCAGTTTGTCGGAGATGAAGATTTCCTGATGGGAAATGTGGATGAAGGAATTACAAAACCGGAGATTGCGGACGCATTCCGGTGCTGTAATGTATATACCAAGGAAAAATGCAAGAAATGTTTTGCCAGATTCTATTGCAGCGGAGGCTGTATGGCGAATGCATATAAATATGCAGGCGGTCTGAACGACTCCTATGACATCGGATGCGAGATGGAGCGTAAGCGGGTAGAATGTGCAATCATGATAAAGGCTGCTTTGGCAGAAGAAAGGAAGTAGGACATGAAGAAAAGTAAAGGGATTATCAGCCTTGTTCTGATCGCTGCACTTATGGGACTGCTTGGATTTACCTGTGCTCAGGGATTCGGATCCTCACATTCCGGTGCAGCAAAGAACATTAACCTGGGTCTTGATCTTGCCGGCGGTGTCAGCATTACCTATCAGGCAAAGGACAAGAATCCGACCAAAGAAGAGATGGCAGATACCATCTACAAATTACAGAAACGTGTGGAACAGTACAGTACAGAGGCTTCTGTTTATCAGGAAGGCGATGACCGGATCAGCATTGAGATTCCGGGTGTTTCCGATGCAAATACTGTTCTGGAAGAACTCGGAAAACCGGGCTCACTGGAATTCCAGGATCCGAACGGAGAAGTCGTATTAAGTGGTTCTGATGTGAAGAGTGCTCAGGCACAGACTCAGCAGAACAGCACGACAAAGAATAATGAGTATGTTGTGGCTCTGGAGCTTACGGACGAAGGCGCAGAGAAATTTGCAAAGGCAACGGAAGAAAATCTTGGAAAGCAGATCGCCATTGTTTATGATGGCGAAACGATCAGTGCACCGGTGGTTAATTCTGTGATTGAAAATGGACAGGCTGTCATCGAAGGTATGGCAGATTATGAGGAAGCTGACACACTTGCTTCAACGATCCGAATCGGTGGACTGAAGCTGGAACTGGAAGAACTCCGTTCCAATGTAGTGGGGGCACAGCTTGGTGAGGAAGCAATCAGTACAAGCTTGAAAGCAGGAGCGATCGGTCTTGCGTTAGTCTTTATCTTCATGTGTATTGTATACCTGCTTCCTGGTTTTGCTGCAGGACTTGCACTTCTCATTTATACAGGACTGGTCATTGTACTTTTGAACGCATTTGACATTACACTGACTCTTCCTGGAATCGCAGGTATTATCCTCGGTATCGGTATGGCAGTTGATGCGAATGTTATTATCTTCGCGCGTGTGAGGGAAGAGATTGCTGCCGGAGTGAGTGTGAGATCATCACTCAGAAACGGATTTAAGAAGGCAATGTCCGCGATCGTGGATGGTAACGTGACTACTTTGATCGCGGCAATCGTACTGGGACTTAAGGGCTCCGGTTCTGTCAAAGGATTTGCTCAGACACTTGCTCTTGGTATCGTGATTTCCATGTTCACAGCACTTGTGATCACTCGAGTAATTGTATTTTCCTTCTATGCAATTGGAATCCGTGATGAGAAATTCTATGCAAAAAAGAAGAAAGAGACAAAGGTATTCAATTTCCTTGGCAAAAAGAATCTTTGTTTCGCAATTTCGATTGCAGTCATTGCGGTTGGCCTGATTACAATGGGTGTGCAGTCAGCAGGCGGAAACGGCGCTCTGAATTACAGCTTGGAATTTAAGGGTGGTACGGCTACCAATGTGACCTTCAATGAAGATTATGATATCAAGGAAATTGATTCTCTCATCGTACCGGTTGTAGAAGAGGTGACCGGCGATAAGAATGTTCAGACGCAGAAGGTGAAAGACAGCACACAGGTGATCATTAAGACTACGACATTGGATCTGGAACAGAGAGAAGCGTTGAATCAGGCACTTGTAGATAAATTCGGAGTAGATGAATCTCTGATTACAGCAGAAAATATCAGTTCTACTGTCAGCAAAGAGATGAGAACGGATGCGATCATCGCGGTAATTATCGCTACGATCTGTATGCTGATCTACATCTGGTTCCGTTTCAAAGACATCCGTTTCGCAACCAGCGCGGTTATTGCACTTTTGCACGATGTTCTTGTAGTACTGGCTTTCTACGCAGTGGCAAGAGTCTCCGTAGGAAATACATTCATCGCATGTATGCTTACTATTGTCGGATACTCCATCAATGCGACGATCGTTATATTCGACCGTATCCGTGAAGAAATACATTTGAAGAAACGGGATGAAAGCCTGGCAGACGTAGTAAATAAGAGTATCACCAATACACTTACCAGAAGTATTTATACTTCACTCACTACCTTTGTCATGGTTGCAGTGATCTACATCCTGGGCGTAAGTTCGATTAAGGAATTCGCAAGCCCTCTGATGGTAGGTATCGTATGCGGCGGATATTCTTCTGTATGCATCACAGGAGCCCTGTGGTATATGATGAAGACCAAATGGAAGAAGAAAGAAGTTCCGGCAGGCGGAAAGAAGAAAAAATAAATTGTATTATGAAATTTGATAGAGAAAAGGTGTTGGAGTTTTCCGACACCTTTTCCATATATCAGGATAAGATTGAAAGGAAACGATAAGATGGAAAACTGGGTACTTTTGAGAAAAGGTGCGGATTTTGCACATATCAGTGAGAAATTTCATATCAGTCCGCGAATCGCTTCACTGATTCGAAACAGAGATGTCATCGGAGATGAGGCGATTGCGAAATATTTGAACGGAACGATTGCGGATCTCTATGATGGAATGCTGATGAAGGATATGGATAAGGCTGTCAATGTCCTTGTGGAGCGGATCCGGGCAGGAAAGCGTATCCGTGTTATCGGGGATTATGACATAGACGGAATACAGTCGACCTACATTCTCCTGGAAGGGTTCCGTTATCTGGGAGCTGATGTGGACAGTGATATTCCGGATCGAATGAAAGACGGATATGGATTAAATCGCCACCTGATCGACCGGGCACTTGACGCGGATGTTGACACCATTGTGACCTGCGACAATGGGATTGCGGCGGCAGAAGAAATAGCTTATGCAAAAAGCATGGGGATGACGGTGGTTGTGACAGACCATCATGAAGTACCTTATCGCGAAGAGGAAGGCGAAAGAGCATATCTTCTCCCGGAGGCGGATGCGGTTGTTGATCCCAAAAGAGCGGATTGTCTGTATCCATTTAAAGGTCTCTGCGGAGCTGCAGTCGCCTATAAGCTTGTGGAAGCATTGGCAGAAGCAATGGACAGTGATGTATGTGAGTTGGATTATTTGATGGAAAATGTCGCCATTGCCACGGTTGGAGATGTGGTGGATCTCGTGGATGAAAATCGTATTTTCGTAAAGCAGGGCCTGGAAATGCTGAAGCGTACGAAGAATAAGGGATTAAAAGCACTGATTGAATGTACAGGAGTCAATGCTGCGAACCTGAATACCTATCATATTGGATTTGTCCTGGGACCGTGCATGAATGCAAGCGGCCGTCTGGATACAGCGAAGCGGGCGCTGGAGCTTTTGGAAGCAAGAACGCAGAAAGAGGCAGATGTGCTGGCAGGGGATTTGAAGGCTTTGAATGACAGCAGAAAGGACATGACGGCCCAGGCGGTGGAGGAAGCGTTTATTCAGGTTGAGAATACGGAGATCCGGGATGATGATGTTCTGGTAATCTATCTTCCGCAGTGTCATGAGAGTCTTGCGGGAATCGTGGCAGGAAGAGTCAGGGAGAAATATTACCGACCGGTGTTTGTCCTGACCCGCGCCCAGGAAGGGCTGAAAGGATCCGGTCGATCAATTGAGACATGGCACATGTATGAAGGATTGAATCGCTGTGCGCATCTTCTGACGCGGTTTGGCGGACATAAGATGGCGGCAGGTCTCTCGCTTCCGGAAGAGAATCTGGAGCAGTTCCGCCAGGAGATCAACCGGAAATCACAGCTATCAGAGGAAGACCTCGTGGAAAAGATACAGATTGATATGCAGCTTCCTTTTTCTGCGGTGACGGAGAAATTTGTCGGAGATATAAAGGTTCTGGAACCATTCGGAAAGGCTAACGCGAAGCCGCTGTTTGCAGAACGAAAAGTACATGTTCTTGGAGCGCGGATCCTGGGAAAAAATCGGAATGTGTTGAAACTTCGCGTGGAAGATACGAACGGAACCGGGATCGATGCAATGTATTTCGGTGATATAGAAGGCTTTTTGAATTATATAAAACAGAAGTTCGGGGATCGGGCATATCAGGATATGCTGAGCGGCAGGAATGTGCCAAGAAACCGCGCGGAGAAGGGAATCGAAATGGCATTTACATATTATCCCGATATCAATGAATACCAGGGAATAAAAACTCCGCAGATTGTGATTCAAAATTATAAATAGATTTTGAAAATTCAGAATTTTGTGATATAATTAATAATATTTTATTATGCGTACAAAGGGTGGAAGGTTTCATGAAAAAGTTAGAAGATTATGTAGTAAGTATTCCGGATTTCCCGCAGGAGGGAATTATTTTCAGAGACGTGACAAGTGTATTGGAAAATGCGGATGGACTTCATCTTGCAATTGATGGTCTGGAAGAAAAAATAGGTGACAGAGAATTTGATGTGATTGTCGGACCGGAATCCAGAGGTTTCATTTTCGGAATGCCGATCGCGTACAACCATCACAAGGCATTTGTGCCGGTGCGAAAGAAGGGAAAACTTCCATGTGAGACGATATCTGCTTCCTATGAGCTGGAGTACGGCACCGCGGAAATCGAGATTCACAAGCGCTCCATCAAGCCGGGAGATAAAGTGATCATAGTGGATGATCTTCTTGCAACAGGAGGAACCGCAGAAGCAATCATTAAGCTGGTCGAGGAACTGGGCGGAGAAGTTGTAGGCTTTCTTTGTCTGATTGAGCTGGAAGGATTGAAGGGACGGAGCAAACTGGAAGGTTATCCGGTTGAGTCCGTAATCCAATATCCCGGAAACTAAGGAAAAGGAGGGGGAAGATATGGCAGATGGATGGGACATCAGTCAGGAGCCGCTGATTGAAGCGAGTAATAAAAAACTGGATATCGTCGATGGCCATGCGGTAAAGGCACCTGCAGACTATCAGAACCCGGATGAATTGTATAATAGTTTAATTGCGCGGATTCAGAAATATCATCCGTCGGCGGACATCTCAATGGTCGAAAAAGCATATTGTATCGCGAAAAACGCGCATGAAGGTCAGAAGAGAAAGTCCGGGGAAGCCTATATCATTCATCCGCTCTGGGTTGGAATCATTCTGGCGCAGCTGGAGATGGATAAGGAGACGATCACAGCAGGAATCCTTCACGATGTTGTGGAAGATACGGTCATGACGTATGATGAGATCAAGGAAGAATTCGGAGACGAAGTCGCACTTCTGGTGGACGGTGTGACGAAGCTGGGACAGTTATCCTATTCGGCGGATAAGCTGGATGTTCAGGCGGAGAACCTTAGGAAAATGTTCCTTGCTATGGCAAAAGATATCCGCGTTATCATTATTAAACTTGCAGACCGTCTGCATAATATGCGGACTCTGCAGTATATGCGGCCGGAGAAGCAGAAGGAAAAGGCGAAAGAGACCATGGACATCTACGCGCCGATCGCGCAGAGGCTTGGTATTTCTAAAATAAAGACAGAGTTGGATGACCTGGCACTGAAATACTCTCAACCGGAAGTATTCTATGATCTGGTGAAACAGATCAATGCGAGAAAGACAGAGAGAGAGGAGTTTGTTCAGCAGATCGTGGATGAGGTCTCCGCTCATATGGAAAATGCGAACATTGAGGCGGAAGTCAACGGTCGAGTGAAACATTTCTTCAGTATATATAAAAAGATGGTCAACCAGGATAAAACCGTGGATCAGATCTATGATCTGTTCGCAGTCCGGATCATTGTAGATTCTGTGAAAGACTGTTACGCTGCGCTGGGAGTCATTCACGAGATGTACACACCGGTTCCGGGAAGATTCAAGGATTATATTGCTATGCCGAAGGCAAATATGTATCAGTCGCTTCACACGACTTTGATGAGCTCTGTCGGCCAGCCGTTTGAAATTCAGATCCGAACCAAAGAGATGCACAAAACGGCAGAATATGGTATTGCCGCACACTGGAAATATAAGGAATCAAATGACGGTAAGAAGAGCGTAGAAGCGAAGGAAGAGGAGAAGCTGAGTTGGCTCAGACAGATCCTGGAGTGGCAGAAAGATATGTCCGACAACCGGGAATTTATGAACCTCCTCAAAGGAGATCTGGACCTGTTTGCGGAGGATGTATATTGCTTTACCCCGAACGGAGACGTGAAGAACCTTCCGAATGGTTCTACGCCGATTGACTTTGCCTATGCGATCCACACTGCAGTCGGCAATAAAATGGTCGGTGCGCGTGTGAACGGTAAGCTGGTCAATATTGATTATAAGATACAAAACGGTGACAGGATCGAGATCCTGACTTCACAGAATTCCAAAGGTCCCAGCCGGGACTGGCTGAATATCGTCAAAAGTACACAGGCGAAGAATAAGATCAATCAGTGGTTCAAGAAAGAGTTCCGCGAAGAAAATATTGTACGCGGAAAAGAAATGATGCTGGCCTACAGCAAGGCGAAAGGATTTGTACTGGCTGATCTTTTGAAGCCGAAATACATGCAGATCGTGCAGGAAAAATACGGATTTCGTGACTGGGATTCTATTCTGGCGGCGGTCGGACACGGCGGCCTGAAAGAAGGTCAGGTGATCAACCGTCTTGTTGAAGAATACGGCAAGGATCACAAAAAAGAGATCACCGACGAGATCGTAATGGAAAAGATCGCGGAGGCATCCAAGAATAAGGTTCACATTGCAAAATCGAAAAGTGGAATCGTTGTTAAGGGAATTGACGATATGGCAGTGCGCTTTTCCAGATGCTGTAATCCTGTTCCGGGTGACGAGATCGTCGGATTTATCACTCGAGGCCGCGGCATGTCGATCCATCGGACGGATTGTGTGAATATGATTCATTTATCAGAGCCGGAACGTGCACGACTAATACCGGCTGAGTGGGAAAAACCGGCGGACGGTGAAGGCAACGGAAGTTATCTGGCCGAAATCAAGATGTATGCAAATGATCGTCAGGGATTGCTGATGGATATGTCCAAAGTCCTGACGGAGATGAATATTGATGTGAAGTCTATGAATGTGCGCACCAGCAAGCAGGGAACGGCAACGATCGAAGCAGGTTTTGTCGTACATGGGCGTGAGGAACTGGCGAAAGTGATTGAAAAGCTCCGTCAGCTTCAAGGTGTGCTGGATATTGAACGTGCAGTCGGTTAAATAGAAAATATATCGTAAGAAGAGGATATGAATATGAAAATAGAGAAGTTTGTAACAGGTATTATCAGTACCAATTGTTATATTCTGTCAAATGAAGACACGAAGGAAGCGGTCATCGTTGATCCGGCGAATCTTTCACGGAAAATGGTGAGTTATATGGAAGAGGAACAATTAAAACCCAAAGCCATCCTTCTGACGCATGCGCATTTTGATCATATTATGGGAATTGATAAGATTATAGCCATGTTTGGGGAAATCCCGGTTTATGTGGAAGAAAATGATCTGGACCTCCTTCACAAAGCGGAACTGAACGAATCTACGACCTATACGGCGGGATACAGCTATGCAGGCGGTGAGGTGATTCATGACAAAGATGTGCTGTCGTTGATCGGATATGAATTTCAGGTGATTCATACACCGGGACATACGGCAGGAGGTGTCTGTTATTATGTGAAAGATGCAAATGTACTTTTCAGCGGAGACACGCTGTTCTGCTGCTCCGTGGGAAGATCTGATTTCGCGACGAGCAGTACTTCGGATCTGATCCGTTCGATTAAGGAGAAGCTGTTCCTTCTCCCGGACGAGACGATCGTGTATCCGGGACATATGGGTGCAACAACGATCGGGAATGAAAAGGTAAATAATCCTTATGTGTAACATGAAAATGGATAGAAAAACACAGGCAGAAGAGGTTTAATAAGGCATGATTCAGATTATATGTCAGAATGAGCGGTATACCTACGACATGTATCATATCGTAAAATCGTTCTTTCCGGATGCCGTGATAAACCAGACGGTGGATGCAGAACAAGAATCACTGATTCAGATCAGAGTGGATGGTGATTCTTGTTTTTGTTGCCAAGCAAACGACGAAGAGGTTCGCGGAACCTTTTTAGGTAGTAACGAACCGGGAATCTTTACGGTTGAACCGTCTGAAACGGATCCGATTGCAGATAAAAGGGAAAAAAAGAGATATATCAATAAAAAATTATATATATGGTTGTCAGAACTCACAGGAGAAAGCCATGCATGGGGGGATATGACAGGAGTACGTCCGACGAAAATGCTCATGGAGAAGCTGGAGGAAGGATTTTCTGATGACGAAATCGTCAGATTTATGGCAGATACTTATGTGGTAGGTGAGAAGAAAGCACGCCTCGGTATCGAAATCGCAAAACGGGAGAAGGAACAGCTTGGAAAGCTGGATTATGAAAATGGATACAGCCTCTATATCGGAATTCCGTTTTGCCCCACGACCTGCAGTTATTGTTCCTTCACGTCTTATCCGATCGCAAAATGGGAAAAACGTACGGATGAGTATGTGGATGCGCTTCTGGAGGAACTGACCGGCATTGCCGAAATGTCACGCAATAAAAATTTGAACACGATCTATATGGGCGGAGGAACGCCTACGACGCTGAGCGCAGAGCAGATGGATCGGGTGCTTACCCATCTGGAAGAAAAATTCAGCTATGAAGAGCTGAAAGAGTTTACAATCGAGGCAGGGCGTCCGGACAGTATCACGAAGGAAAAACTGGAAGTTATATACCGGCACAACGTTGGGCGGATTTCCATCAATCCACAGACGATGCAGCAGAGGACTCTGGATGCGATCGGACGTCATCACACAGTAGAAGATATCGTACGCGTCTATCATATGGCCCGCGAAATCGGATTTGACAACATCAATATGGATCTCATTGCCGGTCTCCCGGGAGAGCATCCCTGTGATATGGAAGACACACTGCGTCAGATACGGCAGCTGGAGCCGGACAGCCTGACTGTACATGCGCTTGCAATGAAGCATGGTTCCCGGCTTACAAGGGAGAAGGCCCAGCAGACGGGCGGCGGAAACGCGGGAGAGGAGCAGATGAAGAATGCACAGATGGCCCGTGAACTGGAAGAAATGATCGATATGGCGTCTGTGGCTGCGAGAGAGATGGATCTGCATCCGTATTATCTGTACCGGCAGAAGAATATCGCCGGAAATTTTGAAAATGTGGGCTATGCAAAGGTTGACAAAGCCGGAATTTACAATATACTAATTATGGAGGAAAAACAATCGATCATTGCAGCGGGGGCGGGTGCTTCCACCAAGATCGTACTTCCCTATGAGATTCCGGCGCCGGGCAGCAGGAACGGCAGAATGACGAATCTGATCAGAATAGAAAATGTCAGGGACGTGGGAGAGTATATTTCACGAGTCCATGAGATGATAGAACGAAAAGGAGAATGGCTATGGCGTTAAAGAAGAAACCGGTTACCGGTATGAAGGACATGCTCCCGAAGGAGATGGAGATCCGGGATTACGTAATCCAGATGATCAAAGACACTTACAAAACTTTCGGGTTTACCTCCATGGAGACTCCATGTGTGGAACATATTGAGAATCTCTGCAGTAAACAGGGTGGAGATAACGAAAAACTGATTTTCAAGATTTTGAAACGTGGTGAGAAGCTTAAGATCGATGAGGCGAAAGAAGAGGCGGATCTGGTGGACGGAGGACTCCGCTATGATCTGACTGTACCGCTCGCAAGATATTACGCAAACCATGCAAATGAACTACCGTCTCCATTTAAGGCGCTTCAGATCGGAAATGTATGGCGTGCTGACCGTCCGCAGAGAGGCCGGTTCCGCCAGTTCATGCAGTGTGATATCGATATTCTCGGAGAACCGGGCAATCTGGCCGAGATCGAGCTGATTCTGGCGACCACAACGATGCTTGGGAAGATGGATTTCCATAATTTCACCGTCAATATTAATGACCGGAATATTCTGAAAGCCATGGCAGCATACAGCGGCTTTAAAGAAGAAGATTTCGATGAAGTATTTATTATTCTGGATAAGATGGATAAGATCGGAGCTGAAGGTGTCGGAGCTGAACTCCAGGAGATGGGGTATACCAAAGAAAATGTTGACACCTATCTGGGGCTTTTTGATGAGATCAGCCCGGATGTGGAAGGAATCCGTTTCTGCCGCAAGAAGCTGGCAGGATTCCTGGATGAGAAGGTGGCAGACAGCATGGAAACGATCATTTCCTGCGTGGAAAGTGCTAAGGAGGCAGATTTTAAAGTGAAATTTAATCCGACTCTGGTGCGCGGACAGTCTTATTATACCGGAACTATTTTCGAGGTTACGATGGATGAGTTTGGCGGTGCAGTCGCCGGAGGCGGGCGTTATGATAAGATGATCGGTAAATTTACCGGCCAGGACACCCCAGCATGTGGATTCTCGATTGGATTTGAGCGTATTGTTATGCTTCTTCTGGAGAATGGATATGAGATTCCGTCAAAGCGTCAGAAGAAGGCATACCTTCTGGAGAAAGGCATGCATCAGGAAGGAATTCTGAAAGTACTTGCTATGGCGAAAGAAGACCGTGCAAACGGAAAGCAGGTTCTGATCGCCAACATGAAGAAGAATAAAAAATTCCAGAAGGATCAGCTGATCGCGGATGGGTATGAGGATATTACGGATTGCTATAAAGATTCCGTAATGGAACTGTAAATAGATAAAAACAGGAGGAAGAAATCATGGCAGAATCAATGATGGGCCTGAAAAGAACGCACCGTTGTGCGGAACTTTCCGAGGCAAATATTGGTGAGAGAGTGACCATCATGGGATGGGTTCAGAAGAACAGAAATAAAGGAGGACTGGTTTTCGTCGATGTGCGTGACCGTTCAGGAATCGTTCAGGTCGTATGTGAAGAGGGAAGCACAGCTCCGGAGATTATTGAAAAGGCTGCGAAGCTGAGAAGTGAATTTGTCATTGCGGTTGTAGGAAAAGTAGAAGCTCGTTCCGGTGCGGTCAATGAAAATCTGGCAACCGGTGCCATCGAGATCAAACCGGAAGAACTCAGGGTGTTGTCCGAATCCGAGACACCTCCGTTCCCGATTGAAGAGAATTCCAAGACAAAGGAAGATCTGCGTTTGAAATATCGTTTCCTTGATCTTCGAAGACCGGATATTCAGAGAAATCTGATGATGAGAAGCCGTGTGGCAACGCTGACTCGTCAGTTCCTTGCAGAAGAAGGATTTCTTGAGATTGAGACTCCTTTCCTGATCAAGAGTACACCGGAAGGCGCAAGAGATTATCTTGTTCCGAGCCGTGTTCATCCGGGAAACTTCTATGCACTTCCGCAGTCACCGCAGATTTTCAAACAGCTTTTGATGTGTTCCGGATATGACCGTTATTTCCAGATCGTAAAGTGTTTCCGTGACGAGGATCTCCGTGCTGACCGTCAGCCGGAATTTACACAGATCGATATGGAATTGTCTTTTGTTGATGTAGACGATGTGATCGATGTCAATGAACGTCTTCTTGCAAAGCTGTTCAAAGAAGTGCTGGATATCGATGTTGAGCTTCCGATCCAGAGAATGACCTGGCAGGAGGCCATGGACCGTTTCGGATCCGACAAACCGGACATTCGTTTCGGTATGGAACTTCAGAATGTGACAGAAGTTGTAAAAGATTTTGATTTTGTAGTCTTTAAGAATGCGATTGAAAAAGGCGGAACTGTCCGTGGCATTAACGCAAAAGGACAGGGCGCGATGCCGAGAAAGAAAATTGACAAGCTGGTTGATTTCGCAAAGGACTATGGTGCAAAAGGACTGGCCTACATTGCAATCCAGGAAGACGGTACCGTGAAATCTTCCTTTGCTAAATTCATGAATGAAGAACAACAGAAAGCATTGATCGAGGCTATGGGAGGAGAAAACGGCGACCTGCTTCTCTTTGCTGCTGATAAGAATAAAGTGGTATGGGATGTCCTCGGAGCACTCCGCCTGGAGCTCGCACGACAGATGGAACTTCTGGATAAAAACGAATACAAATTCCTCTGGGTAACGGAATTCCCGCTTCTTGAGTGGAGTGAAGAGCAGAATCGTTTCACAGCGATGCATCATCCGTTCACCATGCCGATGGAAGAAGACCTTCAGTACATCGATTCTGATCCGGGAAGAGTACGTGCCAAAGCATACGATATCGTTCTGAACGGAAACGAGATCGGAGGAGGAAGTGTGCGTATCTTCAATCAGGAAATCCAGAGTAAGATGTTTGAAGTACTCGGTTTCACACCCGAGCAGGCCGAAGAACAGTTTGGATTCTTATTGAATGCGTTTAAATACGGTGTACCGCCGCACGCAGGACTTGCTTACGGACTGGATCGTCTGGTTATGCTGATGGCAAAACAGGACAGCATCCGCGACGTAATCGCATTCCCGAAGGTGAAGGATGCATCTGATTTGATGACCGAGGCTCCGGCAGCAGTTGACAAAAAACAGCTGGAAGAGCTGGGACTGGAACTTGCGGGAACAAAGGAAGAGAAGACAGAAGAATAAGAATAAAAGAAGAGAAGCACGTTGCCCAGAAAATGGATGACGTGCTTTTTTCTATAGAAAACTTCACTTCCATGACGAATAATCTAGACTTGCAAAAAAATTATATAAAAGAAAACCACTGGGATATCTCAGTGGTTAAAGAGCGACAGACGGGACTCGAACCCGCGACCTCCACCTTGGCAAGGTGGCGTACTACCAACTGTACTACTATCGCATGTGTAATTGTCGTTCCTCAGAACAATATATACTATACCTTATGAATGAACATTTGTCAACTGATTTGTGAAGAAATGCATGTTCAACTTTTTGAGGATTTGTGGATATTTTGCTGACAATTCGTTTGAAACAAATGAAAAGTCATACATGCAAAACGAAAAAAAGGGTTGACGAAGTGCACGCATATAGGGTATACTATATTTTGTTCAGAGGAACGCAAATTCATACATGCGATAGTAGTACAGTTGGTAGTACGCCACCTTGCCAAGGTGGAGGTCGCGGGTTCGAGTCCCGTCTGTCGCTCTGGAAACAATGGGGTTTATGCTCCATTGTTTTTTTTATGTAATTCTTTGCTCAGAAGTAATGCTAGTAAAGTTTTCTGGACATTTCGAGCGGAGAATGAAGGAGGTATGATTGTGTATCAAATTGGAGATTACATTGTAAAATCTACAGATGGTGTATGCAAAGTGGAAGACATCCTGCATTTGAACATGTCTGGAGTTGATTGCAAGAAAGAGTACTATTTATTGATACCGGTTGGAGAGAAGGCCGAAAAAATATATGTCCCTGTCGACACAAAAACCAATATCAGAAAGGCTATGACGGAAGAGGAAGCTTTGAAACTGATCGACAAAATACCCGAGATTGAGGAAATGTGGGTGGACAATGAAAAAATGAGGGAGCAGCGATATAAGGAAGCGGTTCGAAGCGGCGATCCGGAATCTCTGATCAGTATTATTAAAATGATATACTTGCGCAATCAGAAAAGAATGGCCCAGGGCAAAAAAACGATGATGGTAGATGAACGCTATTTTCAAAAGGCGGAACAGAGCCTGTATTCAGAACTTGGTTTTGCACTCGGGAAAAACAAGGATGAAGTGTGCCGGATTATTGAAGAGTCAGTAAAACGAAAGAAAAAATAGAATCAGAAAAAAGGAGTCTGCATTGCCGGTTAATGGCTGAGGCAGACTCCTCTTTTATGTAATGAATTTCATTCACTAAAATATACGAAAAGCAAAATCCGATTACCGGAGGAAGAACCAGTATCCGGCAAATGCAGCTGCAGCAAGGATCAGAATGACAAGAATCACGACCAGTACGACCGGAAAACGTCCGCCTTCATCCTCGTCATCTTCATCAAGCATATTCTGGTAATTCTCACGCATTTCTTTTTCACGGGATTCACGCACATGCTTCGGCGGAATGTTGGAGTAAGTCTGTTCTGACTTTCTGTTATCGATCTGTTTGCGTCTGACCGGTTTCGGCTGATCCTCAAAGGCACTGTCCAGTGCATCGGAAAATTCCTCGATCGGATCTTCCATTGCGCGCGGTGCCGGTTTTACCGGACGTGGTTTTTTCTTCGGACGCGGTGCTTCTTCATCGAAGCCTGGACGTTCAATTGCAACAGTCTCATCCAGAGCTGCTTTTTTCTTTTTGGCAGGAACGGTTTTCTTCTCAGGCATAGTTTTCTCTTTTACCGGAGCAGCAGGTTTCTTTCTGGGTGCTGCTTCTTTAGCTTCCGGAGAAACAGGTCTCTTCTTCGGAGCTGCCTTCTTCTCAGTCGCTGCAGCCTTTGCCTGTGGGAGTTCCTGGGTGTTTGCCTCAGACCCGGAAGGAACAGGTTTCTTTTTCCTGGCAGGGGCTGCCGGTTTGGCAGAAGACTCGGAGACAGGTGCCTTTCTCACCGGGTTTTCATTTCCCGGAACAGGATTCGGATTCACCGGGCGTTTTTTGCGCTTTGGCTTTGGCGTTTCTGTATCAACTTCCTTTTTGGCACGCTGTTTATCTAAATTCCACTGTTTCTTGCAATCGTGGCAAATGGCAAATTCATTGTAGATAGCCTCACCGTCTGCAGTCTCACCGACTTTCTTGTTTCTGATCTCAAGTTCTTTGTTACAAATGGGGCATTTCATTCGTTATCTCTCCTCTTTGGCTTTTCATAGTCTTAATGTCCATACATATATAATGTTATCACTTCTGGAAAAGAAGTCAAGAAACTTCTTTGCACGTATTCAAAAAAGTGATAGAATAGAACCAATTAATGACTATTTACTCGAGATACAGGAAAGGATTAAAATACGATGGATAATAAGGTGATTAAAATCGGACTGCTTGGACTGGGGACAGTCGGAACAGGTGTGTATAAGTTGATTGGACGCCGCAGTGATGAGATGGAACAGAAGATTGGAGCAAATCTTGAGATCGAGAAGATTCTTGTACATAATTTGAAAAAGACACGCCATGGAATCGAACAGAGCCTTCTGACGGACCGTTGGGAGGATATTATCGGAAATGAAGAAATTCGGATCGTCATTGAAGCAATGGGAGGAATTGAACCGGCCAGAACGATGATTCTGGAGGCGATTGCAGCAGGTAAAAGTGTGGTTACGGCGAATAAGGATCTGATTGCGGAACATGGAGGAGAGCTGTTGGAAGCCGCCAGGGAACATAAGGTAGATCTTCTCTTTGAAGCGGCGGTTGCCGGAGGAATTCCGATTATCCGACCGTTGAAACAATGTCTTGCGGCAAATGCGATTGATGAAGTCGTCGGAATCGTAAACGGAACGACAAACTATATTTTAACGAAAATGTTTGAAGAGGGAATGGACTTCGGTGAGGCTCTGGCACAGGCGCAGGAGCTGGGCTATGCGGAGGCGGATCCGACCGCAGATGTCGAGGGCCTGGATGCAGGACGTAAAATGGCGATCATGGCTTCCGCTGCATTCCATTCCAGAGTCGTATTCGACGATGTGTATACGGAAGGAATTACAAAGATCTCAGCAAGAGATGTCGCATATGCCAGAGAATTTGACTGTGTTATCAAGCTGCTTGGGGTAGCAAGAAATACGCCAGAGGGTATCGAAGTCGGTGTCTATCCGATGATCATTGATAAGAATCATCCTCTGGCTACGGTAAGAGAATCCTTCAATGCAGTGTTCGTGCATGGAGACGCGGTAGGAGACACCATGTTCTATGGAAGAGGAGCAGGTGAGATGCCTACGGCAAGCGCGGTAGTAGGAGATATTCTGGATGTGGCAAGGAATATGCAGTACGGCTGCATGGGAAGAATCGGATGCGGATGTTATAAAGAACTGCCGGTCAAAGAGTTTGGAGAAGTCAAGAACCGCTTTTTCCTGAGAATGCAGGTAACGAATGAGCCGGGCGTTCTTGCGCAAATCGCGAAAGTATTTGGCGATCACAAGGTCAGCATCGAACGGGTCGTACAAAGAGAAGCGAAGAAAATGCATGCTGAACTGGTTATCGGAACCGCGGCAGTTAAGGAATATCATATGAAGGATGCAGTGGATGCTCTTAAGAAAATGCCGATCGTAAAAGAAATCAGCAGTATCATCCGGGAATATTAAGGGAATCATAGAGAAAGGAAGTGGAGCAATGCGTGAGCGTACGACGATAGGCTTTTTGGTGAAACAGATTAATAATATTTATGAAAAAGATTTCAACCGGATGCTGAAGTCGATCGGCATCACTTCCTCACAGTGCGCGGTACTGGATTATTTATTTCACAGCAGCAAGGAAGAGATCACACAGCGTGATATCGAACGGCACTTAAGTCTGAAGAATCCGACGGTGACAGGTCTTTTGAAACGGCTGGATGAGAAGGGATTCATTTTATCCGTGCCCAGTACGACGGATAAACGTTGCAAGAACATTTATCTGACTGAGAAGGCCTACGATATTCAGAAGAAGATGGAGGCAAGCAGGAAGAAGAGTGACAGGCAGCTTACGATGGGAATGACACAGAAAGAAGTACAGGCGCTCAAAAAAGCGCTGGAAAAAGTACTATATAATATTTCTGAACCGTAAATCGGACAGATTCTAAGTGGTAAAGGAGAAAGAGACATGAGTTATGCAGACAAAGTTTTTATAGATATGTGCCGGGACATTATTGATCACGGAACCAGCACGGAAGGGGAGAAGGTTCGTCCGAGATGGGAGGACGGAACACCGGCATACACGATCAAAAAATTCGGTGTTGTGAACCGCTATGACCTGCGTAAGGAATTCCCGGCAATCACGCTCAGAAAGACAGCGATCAAGAGCTGTACCGATGAACTGTTATGGATCTGGCAGAAAAAGTCGAATAATATTCATGATCTAAGCAGCCATATCTGGGACAGTTGGGCGGATGAGGACGGATCCATCGGGAAAGCCTACGGTTATCAGATGAGCGTCAAGCATCAGTATAAAGAAGGAATGATGGATCAGGTGGACCGGGTGATTTACGATCTGAAGAACAATCCGTACAGTCGGAGAATCATGACCAATATCTATGTGCATCAGGATCTTCATGAGATGAATCTTTATCCGTGTGCGTACAGCATGACGTTTAATGTGACGAAGGAAAAAGGAAGTGACAAACTTACCTTGAACGGGATTCTGAATCAGCGTTCTCAGGATGTGCTTGCGGCAAACAATTGGAATGTCTGCCAGTACGCGGTTCTTCTGCATATGCTGGCGCAGGTCTGCGATATGCAGGTTGGAGAGTTCGTACATGTGATTGCTGATGCGCACATTTACGATCGTCATATCCCGCTGATCGAGGAACTGATCACCAGAGAGACGCATCCGGCACCGACGTTCTGGCTGAATCCGGAAATTAAAGATTTCTATGCATTTACAAAAGATGATGTCCGTCTTGATAACTATGTAACGGGACCTCAGATCAAGGATATACCAATCGCTGTGTAGAGGCGAAATACGGGATAAAGGAGAGAAGCAAATATGAAACTGATTGTAGCGGCTGATAGAAATTGGGCCATTGGGAAAAACAATAAATTGATGTGGAGTATTCCGGCTGATATGAAATTCTTCCGTGAGACGACACAGGGAAACGTCGTGATCATGGGAAGAAAGACACTGGAAAGCTTTCCGCAGGGACAGCCCCTGAAGAACAGGGTAAATATTGTGATTACGAGAAATCCGTCCTACAAAGTCAAGGATGCGGTCGTCGTTCACAGTGTGGAGGAAGCAATTGAGGAGAGCAGGAAATATGACGGAGACGTATTTGTGATCGGCGGGGAGAGCATTTACCGGGCAATGCTTCCTTATTGTGATACGGCACTCGTGACGCGGATCGATTATGCTTACGAAGCCGATACCTGGTTCCCGAATCTTGATGAGGATGAAGAGTGGGAGCTGACAGATGAAGGGGAAGAACAGACCTGTTTTGATCTGGAGTATGCCTTTACCAGATATGAACGCAAATAACAAAAAACATCAAGAAAATATGCAAGAACTATCATTGACAAAGACTGGTAATGGTAAGTATAATAGATTCAATCAGTAAAGAAACAAGCAAGAATATGTGAAATGCAATGACAAGGAGGAGTACATAATTTCCGGATGCATAGAGAGAAAGCGGTCGGTGTAAGCTTTCGGGATGGAATTATGGAAGTAGCCTTCGAGCAGCGAACCCAACGGGCTGATGCCTCAGTAGACTTCGACGTGGTTCCGACGTTACATGGGAACGGTATCGGACAGGAGAAATGTCCCGTACTGACAGAGTGCAGGAACTGCGGTTCCTGAATTTAGGTGGTAACACGGATGATGATTCGCCCTAAGCTAGTAATAGTTTGGGGCGGTTTTTTTGCTTTATAGAACAAAGGAGGTAGTTACATGAAGAAAATTTCGGGGAACAAATTATTGGTAAAAGCGCTGAAAGAAGAAGGAGTAGAGGTCATGTTCGGATATCCGGGCGCCTGCACGATCGATATCAGCGATGAACTTTATAAGCAGAACCATACAAAGGTGATCCTTCCAAGACATGAACAGGCACTGGTTCATGCGGCAGATGCCTATGCGAGATCGACAGGGAAAGTAGGCGTATGTCTTGTAACCAGCGGCCCGGGTGCGACGAATCTGGTAACAGGACTTGCAACAGCCAACTATGACAGTGTTCCTCTGGTATGCTTTACCGGTCAGGTGGCCAGACCTCTGATCGGAAATGATGCCTTTCAGGAAGTTGATATTGTAGGAATCACAAGAAGTATTACCAAATACGGTGTGACGGTAAGCAGGAGAGAGGATCTCGGGCGCATCATCAAAGAAGCGTTTTATATTGCAAGAACAGGACGCCCAGGTCCGGTACTTGTGGATCTCCCGAAAGATGTGATGGCAGAGCTGGGAAGTCCGGAATATCCGCAGACTGTGAATATCCGTGGGTATAAACCGAGCACAGGTGTACATATCGGCCAGCTTAAGAGGGCAATCAAGATGCTCGGTAAAGCAAAACGCCCGCTGCTCCTTGCGGGCGGAGGTGTTAATATTTCCGGAGCCAATGCATGCTTTCGCAAATTTGCTGAGATCACAAATGTTCCGGTGGTGACAACGATTATGGGACGAGGTGCGATTCCGACCGATCACCCGCTCTTTATCGGCAATCTCGGAATGCACGGTTCCTATGCTTCCAATATGGCTGTGGGTGAATGCGATCTCCTTTTCTCCATCGGTACCCGATTTAATGACCGTATTACCGGAAAATTGCATGCATTTGCACCGAACGCGCAGATCGTGCATATTGACATTGATACGGCGTCGATTTCCAGAAATATCAAAGTAGATGTCCCGATTGTCGCCGATGCGAAGGAGGCCATCGAAAAGCTTCTTGAGTATGTGGAACCGGGCGACAATGCGGCATGGTTGGAAAGAATCGGAGAGTGGAAACAGGAGCATCCGCTGAAGATGAAACCAAAATACGGCGTGATGCAGGCTCAGGATATTATCGAAACGATCAATGAAGTATTTAAAGAGGATGATACAATCGTTGTGACGGATGTAGGACAGCATCAGATGTTCACTTCCCAATATTTGGAAGTCAATGAAAAAACAAGAATGTATATGTCAGGCGGACTTGGTACAATGGGATATGGACTGCCTGGTGCAGTCGGTGCACAAATCGGCAATCCGGACAGCACCGTGATTGCAATTTCCGGTGACGGAGGAATGCAGATGAATATTCAGGAATTTGCAACTGCAGTTTTGGAGGAGCTGCCGCTGATCCTTTGTGTATTTAACAACACATATCTGGGAATGGTTCGCCAGTGGCAGAAATTATTCTATGGCAAACGTTATTCCATGACGGATCTCCGCTCCGGTGCGGCGACCAGAAGAGGGGAAGAACCTCCGGTGAAATATACGCCTGATTTTGTGAAACTGGCTGAAAGTTACGGAGCAAAGGGAATCCGTGTAACCCGTCCGGAAGAAATGAAGCCGGCATTTGAAGAAGCAAAGAGAAACCGCGCTCTTAAGGTACCGACACTGATCGAATTCATTCTGGATCCGGAAGATCAGGTCTATCCGATGGTACAGCCGGGCGGAACATTGGAAGAGATGATTCTGGATAATTAAGGAGGAGCAGACATGGATAATACAATGAAGAAAAGATGGATTTCATTATATGTAGAAAATCAGGTGGGTGTCCTGTCCAAGATTTCCGGCCTGTTTTCGGGAAAATGCTACAATCTGGAGAGCCTGACTGTAGGAAAGACGGAGGATCCGACGATCTCCCGTATGACGATCGAAACGATCAGTGATGAAGAAACATACGAACAGATCAAGAAACAGCTGAACCGAATGGTAGAAGTGATCAAAGTCATTGATTTCACGGAGATTTCTGTAGTCATGCAGGAGCTTATGTTTGTCAAAGTAAAGAACTGCACGCCGGAAGATAAAACGGAACTGTTCCAGATTGCACAAACCTATCAGGCAAAGGTACGCGATTACGGAAAAGACAGTGTGCTTTTGGAATTTGTTCACACGGCGCACAAAAACAGTGCGATCATTCAGTTCCTTCGTTCGGAGTTCCAGTCAATCGAAGTGGTAAGAGGCGGAACTGTGGGAATCGAAGCGATTACCATGCCGAAGAGATAGGAAAACAGATCAAAACAAAAAACAGAGCGCACTCTTGAATTTTAGGCGGAGTCGTATTATAATGAAGTTTAGATTTCGAGAGTGTGAAATCCATAGCATTAAATAAGTAAAAATAATAAAAATACAACTGCCGAAGGACAGCGGAATGGAGGAATTACAATGGAAAAGAAACAGATTGACTGGTCAAATCTCGGGTTTGGATACGTACAGACTGACATGCGTTATGTTTCTAATTTTAAGGACGGCAAGTGGGATGAAGGTGGACTTACACCGGATGCGAATGTAGTGTTGAATGAGTGCGCAGGAGTGCTTCAGTATGCACAGACTGTATTTGAAGGCCTGAAGGCGTATACAACAGAAGATGGACATATTGTAATGTTTCGTCCGGATCTGAATGCAAAACGTATGGCAGATTCCGCAAGAAGACTGGAAATGCCGGTTTTCCCGGAAGACAGATTTATTGAGGCAGTTGCACAGACTGTAAAGGCAAATGCAGCTTATGTACCTCCGTATGGTTCAGGAGCAACCTTATATGTACGTCCGTATATGTTCGGAACCAATCCGGTTATCGGTGTAAAGCCGGCGGATGAATATCAGTTCCGTGTATTTACAACACCGGTAGGTCCGTATTTCAAAGGCGGTGCAAAGCCGATTACGATCAAGGTTTCCGATTTTGACCGTGCAGCACCGCACGGAACAGGACACATCAAAGCCGGATTGAATTATGCGATGAGCCTTCATGCAATCGTGACCGCTCATGAAGAAGGATTTGCAGAGAATATGTATCTGGACGCTGCGACCAGAACGAAAGTGGAAGAGACCGGCGGAGCAAACTTTATCTTTGTAACAAAGGACAATAAAGTCGTTACACCGAAGTCAGACAGTATCCTGCCGTCTATCACAAGACGTTCGATCCTGCATGTGGCAAAAGAATATCTCGGACTGGAAGTAGAAGAGAGAGAAGTATTCTTTGACGAAGTGAAAGATTTCGCAGAATGCGGACTCTGCGGAACCGCAGCAGTTATCTCACCGGTAGGCAAGATCGTGGATCACGGCAAAGAGATCTGCTTCCCGAGCGGAATGGACGAGATGGGACCTGTTACCAAGAAGCTGTATGAAACCCTGACCGGAATTCAGATGGGACATCTGGAAGCACCGGAAGGATGGATCAAGGTGGTTGAATAATGGATCAGAATGCAAAAAAGAGAAATGAACTGCTGGCACAGCAGATGATAAAAGCACTGGAATCCCGCAATATGGAAGCTTATTATGCGGAAAATAAAGAAGAAGCGCTTTGTAAGGCTCTGGAGCTCATGCCGGAAGGAAGCTCTGTTGCATGGGGCGGTTCCATGAGTGTAAAGGAAATCGGTCTTATCAAGGCTGTTCATGAAAGAAATTACGAAGTCTATGACCGGGATCTGGCAAAGACTCCGGAAGAAAGAACCGAGATTACCAAAAAGGCATTTTTCAGCGATTTCTTCCTGGCAAGCTCCAATGCAATCACGGAAGACGGAATCCTGGTCAATATTGACGGATATGCCAACCGTGTAGCTGCCATTGCATACGGACCGAAGAATGTACTTATGATCATCGGAATGAATAAGGTCGTGCGTTCCGAGGAAGATGCCAGAGCGCGCGCAAAACATATTGCGGCGCCGGTCAACGCACAGCGTTTCGGAAAGACACCTTGTACCGTTACCGGACAATGCTCCGACTGCAAGTCTCCGGGATGCATCTGCTGTCAGACGATGATTACCAGATTCAGTCAGATTCCGAAGAGAATCAAGATCATTCTGGTCAATGAAGAACTTGGATTCTAGGATTTTCAGATGGAAAAGATCAGAAAACAGTATACATTTACCGGACATGTACAGGGAGTAGGTTTCCGGTACAGCGCCCAGTATCTTGCGCAGGCGATCGGCGTGACCGGCTGGGTGAAAAATGAATGGGACGGCACCGTGGTAATGGAAGCGCAGGGAACGAGAGAACAGCTTGATCTTCTGGTGCAGAAGCTCAGAACACGGAATTTTATCCGGATCGATTATGCGGCGGAGTTGGAAATTCCGTTGGTGGAAGAACTGGGATTTCATGTGAGATGATAATATAGTGAGATGAAAGAGAGCACTTTGTATGGGAAACATGCAGAGTGCTTTTTTTCTTTTAATGGTGTAATAGGGATGAAAAATGAAAGAATGTTTAGACTCAGTTTAGTTTTTCCGGCTATTATTATATAATCATAACAGAATATTTGAGGAGGCAGAAAATGGTTCATATACTTGTTGTCGACGATGATAAGAATACGCGTCGTTTATATAAAGCGGTACTAGAAAGTGAGAATTATACGGTGTACACGGCTGAGAATGGGGAGAAAGCGCTGGGATTGATGGATCGGGAGCACATTGATCTTGTTGTACTGGATGTCATGATGCCGAAAATGGACGGATATGAGTTTACTAAAGTACTCAGGGAATCACAGAATACGCTTCCGATCCTGATGGTTTCTGCGAAGCATCTTCCGAAAGACGCCAGGTAGTGATATGCGTTTATGAAATTTTTGTGAAATGGCAATTGAGTTTCGTTTTAGTTTAGATTTCTCCGATATGATGAGTGGAAGATTCGGAAGAATTGATATTTATCTTGAAATTTACGAAAGGACATAAAGGATGTTTGAAAATCAATATATAGACTATGCTGCAGATATGACGATTCTTCTTGCTTACTATAAATGCAAGGATGACTGGAAAGACGAAGCAAATCAGATCGTCATCCAGGCACAGAAGAAATTAAAAGAAGAAGGAAAGCAGATGGACAAAGCTGTCAAGAAGCAGCTGAAGAGTGCAAATGCGGCGCTCCAGAAATGTCTGTCCAGGCTCCGTGTAGATAAAGTAACACAGGAAGATATCAATAAACTGAAATATGCAAAAGAAGAGGTTGAAAGACTGCTTTAATACAAACAGGACGACAGGCGCCATCAACGCTTATCGTCCTGTTTTTTCTGCGTGCCGCTAATTAGATGCTTATAAAAGGCACGCTGAAATTTATCCCTGATTAAATCGTGAAAGGAATTGTCTGGTTCGTTCTTCTTTCGGATTTTCAAACACTTCCTTCGGATCACCCTGTTCTACAATATATCCGTCATCCATGAAAATGACCTGATGTGCGACATCCCTTGCAAAGGCCATTTCATGCGTTACGATCACCATTGTGGTTTCTTTGTCGGCGAGTTCTTTGATTACCTTCAGCACTTCACCGGTCAGTTCCGGATCCAGTGCGGAAGTGGGCTCATCAAAACAAAGAATATCCGGTTTCAGCGCAAGAGCACGGGCGATTGCGACCCTCTGACACTGACCGCCTGAAAGCTGGTGTGGATAATTGTTCATCCTGTTTGAAAGTCCCATCTGTGCAAGAAGATCTTCCGCCAGCAGGCGGATCTCGTCGTGGATCTCCTTTTTGCGTGACTTGTAATCCGGCTGTTCTTTGGCAAGGAGTTCCTTCGCCAGCATGACATTTTCCAGAGCAGTATACTGCGGAAACAGGTTAAATGACTGGAAGACGAGACCGAAATGCAGACGTTTCTTCCGAACAGAGGATTCCTGCCAGGTCGAAGGATCTGCGGAATCAAAAAGCGTTTCACCATTTACGCGGATGACGCCTTCATCCGGTTTTTCCAGAAAATTGAGACAGCGCAAAAGAGTCGTCTTACCGCTTCCGGAAGAACCGATGATGGATACGACTTTCCCTTTTTCGAGAGAGAAACTGATATCCTTCAGAACTTCTGTATGATTAAACGTTTTACCAATGTGTTCTACTTCTAAGATTGCCATTGTTTTCTTTCTCCTTTATCTGAAATAATCCAGCTTTTTCTCTAAGCGGCCCAACAGTACCGTTACAATACCGTTGAATATAAGGTAATAAACAGCTGTAAAGAACAGCGGCCAGATCTGACCGGAAATACCGTGGGATCCTTTCATGAACGCCTGACCGGCCCAGATGATCTCCTGCAGTGCGATAATGCGGGCAAGAGAAGTATCTTTGACAAGGGTGATGATCTCATTGGACATCGGAGGAACGATACGTTTGATCATCTGGAGAAGCGTTACTTTGAAGAAAATCTGACTTTTTGTCATACCAAGTACCAGTCCGGCTTCTTCCTGACCTACCGGAACACCCTGGATCCCGCCGCGGTAGATTTCTGAAAAATAGCATGCATAGTTGATAATGAACGCAACGGAAGCTGCCAAGAAACGTCCTCCTTCACCGCCGCCCCAGATAGGATTGTGAAGGACCAGCCCCGGAAAGTAAAAGATAATGAGAAGCTGGATCATCAGAGGAGTACCACGGATAATCCAGACGAAAAGCTTGGTCAAATAGCTAAGTGGTTTAAAACGTGACATGGAACCGAAGGCGATGATAAGTCCGAGCGGAAATGCGCCGATCAGTGTCACAAAGAAAAGTTTTAATGTTTGTAAAAAGCCGACATTCAAAGCGTTGATGACAATCGGCATCTGTTCCATAATCTGATTCATAGGGATACCCTGCTTTCTCCAAAAATAGATTGTATTTTACGCATTATAATACGTAAGTGGAATGTAAATGAATAGAGAGCGGAGGAACCGCTCTCTATCCGGAAAATCATTACTGTTCAATAAGTGCTGCCTGAACACCGTATTTCTCAGCACATTCCATCATGCTGCCATCCGCATAGCTGGATGAGAAGAAATCGTTCAGAGCCTTGGCAAGGTCAGAACCCTTACGGAATCCAACGCCGTATTCTTCGCTGTTCAGTCCGAATGTGTAGGCCAGGTTCTCATATCCGGTTCCCTCACCGACCATGGCAGCTGCCATCAGAGAGTCGATCACGGCAGCATCTGATGTTCCTGCAGCAACTTCCATCAGTGCGTCAGCCTGAGATTTTACGGATGTGTAATTGATTCCAAGGTCGCTGATTGCGGCTTCGCCGGCACTTCCTGATTCTACTGCGAACGTAAGTCCGGAAATACTGTCTGCATCCTGATACTGGTCTTTCTTGTCAGCTGGAACAATGACAACCTGTGCATTGTTGCAGTAAGCGTTGGAACATTCCATAGAACTTGTTACTTCATCTGTAAGAGTCATACCGTTCCATACACAATCGATCGTCTTTCCGTCAAGTTCCATGATCTTGTTATCCCAGTCGATCTCGACGAATTCAACATCAACACCCAGGCTTTCTGCAAAAGCTTTTGCCATATCAGCATCGAAACCGATCCATTCATCGTTCTCATCTTTATAGTCCATCGGCTCGAAATCGGTGATACCAACAACCAGAGTTCCTTTTTCTTTCACATATTCCATATCGGTCTGTTCACTGGAAGTATTTTCTGTCTTTGTTTCCTTATTTTCCTCTGTCTTCGATCCGGAACCGCCGCAGGCTGCAAGCGAAAGAATCATGGCAAGAGTAAGGCCCATTGAAATTAACTTTTTCATGCTTAATTCTCTCCTTATATTAAATATGTAATGCGATTTACTTCACAATATTATCAATTTACTAAAGTAAAGTCAAGCGAAAAACGAATAAAAGTAAAGAAAGTGAGCCAATTCGGCAGATCGAGTCGTGTGTGCTTAAAAGGCAGGGTTGAAATCCATTGGTTTCAACATTATAATGGGAATAGAAATTACATTGAGGAAATGGAGGCAGAATATGACGAAGGAAAGGATAGAAAACTGGCTGGGGAACCGCATGAAGGATCATCCGGGCAATGTGATTTCGGCAGATTTTGCTATCAGGCCAGAGCTTGTAGGGGTTCACTTTTTTGATGAGCCGTTGGTGGGAATCGGAAGTGCAGAGGATCCTCTGTTTGATGAGTATAAAAAAGAGGGTGTGATCGGACCGTGGCATCTCAGTCCGAAAGAATGGATGCCGGAAGCCAATACAGTGGTTTCTGTTTTTTTCCCGTTTACAGAAGAAGTGCGAAGAAGCAACCGGGAGACGGAAGGAGAGCCCTCAGCTGAATGGCTTCATGGAAGGATCGAAGGGCAGGCCTTTCTGGCCGATACAATGCGTGAGCTGGCTGCATGGATGAACGAACAGAATGTACCAACTCTTGTACCGGCGCAGGACGAGCGGTTCCAAAGTGTTATGGGAGGCCAGGGAATTACCGGATACGAGAATATCAATGAGAAGACCTACGGAAGCAGATGGTCGGAACGACATGCGGCTTATGTGTGTGGTCTGGGAACGTTCGGGCTTTCCAAAGGGATCATTACAGAAAAAGGAATGGCAGGGCGCTTCGGCAGTCTGGTTACGGTGATGGAGGCGGAGCCGGATGTGCGGAAGTATTCCGGACTTTATGATTACTGCATTTTCTGCGGTGCATGTATCAGGCGCTGTCCGGTGCAGGCGATCTCCTTCGAAGAAGGAAAGAAGCATCCGCTGTGTCATCAGAAACTGATGCAGACGAAGAGAGATTTTGCCCCGCGCCTTGGCTGCGGAAAATGCCAGACCGGTGTACCCTGCGAGAGCAGGATACCGGAAAAGAAAACGGTGGATTCGAGGTTATACATATGAAAATTGGAATTTTTGATTCGGGAATCGGCGGATTATCCGTTCTTCACCGCGCGATGAAAATGATGCCGAACGTGAGTTTTGTCTATTATGCGGACACCGAGCATGTGCCATACGGAGAAAAGACGGTGCAGCAGATTCGGGAATTTGACGAACATAATCTGAATTTCCTGATCGATCAGGGGGTAGATGCGGTTGTGATCGCCTGCAATACAGCTACGAGTGTTGCCACGAAGGAATTTCGCGCCGGCTTTCCGGTGCCAATCGTGGGGATGGAACCGGCGGTCAAGAAAGCAGTGGAGCAGTATTGTGACACCGGGAAACGGATCCTTGTGGCGGCAACACCGATTACGATTGCCTCGGATAAGCTTCATAATCTCCTTGAGCGGGTGGATAAGGAGCATGATGTAGATCTGCTCCCGCTTCCGAAATTGGTGCGATTCGCGGAAAAAGGTGATTTTACATCCGGAGGGATCGAAGCATATCTATGCGAAGAACTTTCCAAATTCGACCTGGAAGATTATGCGGCAGTCGTACTGGGGTGTACCCATTTTAATTATTTTAAACAGAACTTTCGAAATGTTTTCCCGGAAGAGATTCATTTCGTGGACGGTAATGAAGGGACGCTCCGGCAGCTTCTTCGCGTTCTGCCGGGGGATCTGACCGATCAAAAGGAAGAAAACTCGGCTTCTGTACAATACTTTTTTTCGGGAGTACCGGCAGACGACGCGCAGATAGAATTGGTGGAACGCTGCATGAAACGCCTGGACGAGATGTACGACATAGTATAGACATTTCCCCTGGTCGATCCGCATAGAATGTGATGAAGGCGCAGCAGGAGATCATGCATGGGAAAACAGAAAATTTCGCCGGAAGGATTTGTGATAACAACCGCAGTAGCAGCCTGTATTCTTGGAATCGCATATTGGAGTGAGCAAACCGTAAACGTAGGAGGAAACACCGGTCATGCATCAGAAAGTCTGGTACAGGATACCTTTACGGCCTATCTTCTTGAAGAGGAACCCGAAGAAAATGCAGAAGAAAACGGGGATGAAAAGGATTACATCAAGTGGGTGGAATTTCATGTGACATCAGAGGCAATGAAGCAGGCATACCAATATGATTTGGATACATATGACGGCGATGTTCACCTGAACTGGGTCGATCTTCTTGCATACCTGGGAGCAAAATACGGGGGAGATTTCTCCCGTTACCGAAGCTCGGATCTTGCCGAAACGGCTGAAAAGCTGCAGATGGGTGAGTTATCGGTGAAAGAACTGGAAGACACGATGGAGTACTTTGCATATTACCGTGAAGCTTATGGGGCGGTTCTGGACGGGATGGTGGGAGAGTACCGTCTGGAACAGTCCGATGGGAGTATGAAAAGTTTTTATGGGCTCAAGGCATTTAACCCGATCGCGAAAGGATTTTCATATTCGGATTATGACGATTTCGGAGTTTCCAGAAGCTACGGATACCGCAGAAATCATCTGGGACATGATATGATGGGACAGGTGGGGACACCGGTTATAGCAGTAGAATCCGGCGTGATTTCAGCGCTCGGATGGAACCAGTATGGCGGCTGGAGGATCGGAATCGACAGTTTTGATAAAAAGAGATATTACTATTACGCACATCTAAGGCAGAACCGTCCGTATGCCGAAGGGCTGAAAGAAGGAGATGTGGTGCAGGCGGGGGATGTGATCGGCTATCTCGGCCGCACAGGATACAGCTCGGAAGAAAATGTCAACAATATTGATGAATATCATCTTCATTTTGGGTTGCAGCTTATTTTTGACGAATCACAGAGAGAAGGAAATCATGAGATCTGGGTCAGCGGATATGAACTTGTGCGGTTCCTCTCCATGAACCGCTCGGAAGCGGTCAGAAATGACGCGACAAAAGAATGGACGAGAAAATATGCTTTCGTTGATCCGGCTGCAGAAGCGTATCTGAAGGAGAATCAGAAGACACATAGTGAATAAATATAAGAGGTGCAGGGGTTATCCCTGCACCTCTTGAATTCCGGAAATATCCGAATCAATCATCATGGAATAGTTGGTATAATACACCACGAATCCCGGTTTACTTCCATTTGGTTTTTTGACATGTTTTTTCTCCACATAGTCGATCTCCACCTTTTCGGATTTCGCATTCTTGGAGTAATGGGCAGCCAGGCGGGCCGCCTCCTCGAAAGTGCGGTCCGGCATTTCGTCTCCGCCGGTCTTTACGATAACGTGGGAGCCGGGCGCTCCTTTGGCGTGGAACCACCAGTCGTTCCCTGTGGCAAAGTGGAAAGTCAGTTCATCGTTCTGGAGATTATTCTTCCCGACATACATGTGATAGCCGTCCGAAGAAATATAGTGGAGTGGCTTACTGGTGATCTTGACTTTCTTTTTGGTAAATTTGCGCCGGATGTATCCGGTAGAGACCAGCTCTTCCTTGAGCTGCGTCAGGTCGTCCTCCCCGCGTGCCATTTCCAGTGCATTTACGATGGATTCCAGATAGGTGATCTCGTCGTGAGTCTCCTGAATCAGACCGGTCAGTGCTTCATAGGTCCTCTTCTGCTTGTTGTATTTCTCAAAATAGCGGGCTGCATTTTCCTGTGGAGTCTTCTGCGGATCCAGCGGAATCGTAACCATTTCATTGGTGTAATAGTTGAGCGCTTCCAGCTTTTTAGCGCCTTCCTCCAAATTGTAGCCGTAGGTATGGATCAGTTCCCCGTAAACTTTGAATTTGTCCCGGTTCTGTGTGTCCCGTAACTGGCGCTGCTGCAGATCGTATTTCTTCCGGTTCCGTTCCAGAGCCGTCTGGACCACGCGCCTTAGATCCGACGATTTCTGGCGGATCCGGGTGATCGTGTCGCGGGAAGCATAATAGGTCCGTATCACCTCGGAAATAGAGTCGAAGGTCCGGACACGGTAATTTTCCAGATGAGTAAGCGGGATGGATGAAAATTCCACCGGGTCATCTCCTTCATAATAAATCTGAGGGGAGAAATCTCCGTTTGCCACCTGCTCGAAGAAATAGGTGAACTGCCGGTACAGATGTGCCAGCACATCCTCGGAGAGTTCCCGTGGTGGGAGCGCAGAGTCAACACCCGCAAGATGGCAGATCTCCTCGGCAGCGACCGGGCTGACGCCGGTAAAACTGTTATAGATCGCCTTTGCGAGAGGCATCGGTTTGGAAATAAGTCCGTCACGGAACACCGATTCCGTTACATCCAGCGGATCCAGCTTGCTCATCGTGTCAGGGATAAAATAGTCTCTTCCGGGAAGGACTTCACGCACAGAACTCATCTGGGCGGAGACATGCTTGATACTGTCCAGGATCATGCCCTTGTCATTACAGAAAATGATGTTGCTGTGTTTGCCCATGATTTCTACGATCAGCGTCTTCCTGCAAAGGTCACCCATCTCATCCAGATGCTCAATATCGAAATGGATGATCCGTTCCAGCTTCGGCTGACTGATCGACACGATCCTTCCGTTTCCTACATATTTTCTGAGCAGCATACAGAAATTCGGTGCCGTCATGGGACTTGGTTTATTTTCTTCCGTCAGATAGATCAGAGGAAGGGAGGCGCTTGCGGAAATGCAGAGCCTTTTCTGTCCTTTCGGAGTCTTGATTGTGAGCAGAAGCTCGTCGGTTTCCGGCTGGGCGATTTTATAGATTCTTCCGTCTAAAATGGTTTGATTCAGTTCTTTTACTATATTTGCGATTGTAATGCCGTCAAAAGCCATAGTTACACCTCGTTTTGAAGTTTTAAAGGATCATAAGGTAAAGACCGGTGCGGGTGGAAAATGAACCGCCCGGATTATGACCCTTGTACCATCATACCACGCTCCCGCGTGATTTGCAAATGTACGGGTGTACGGGGAACGGTTCTGCATAGTTATAAAGAAACTCGGATGAGCGGCTGAACTGACTTAGAAAGGTTGACATGCCAAAGGGGAAAGGGCTATAATATAACGTAGCGAAATTTGGTCGCAGAGCGGCCGGTAAGAAGAGGGAAAATCAGATGATAAAGAGTATGACAGGTTTCGGACGCTGTGAGGTATCCGAGGCAGAACGCAAGTTTACGGTAGAAATGAAAGGAGTCAATCATCGTTATCTGGACGTGGGAATCCGGATGCCGAAAAAGCTGAACTTCTTCGAGACATCGATCCGCAACTTATTGAAGAAATATATCCAGCGCGGCAAGGTGGATCTGTTTATTACATATGAAGATATGTCAGAGGCTCAGGTTACTTTAAAATATAATCAGAAGCTGGCAAGTGAATATATGGACTATTTCAAAAAGATGGAAGAGGATTTTCATCTGGACAATGACATCCGTGTATCTACACTTTCCAGATGTCCGGAAGTGCTCACAATGGAAGAACAGGTCGTGGATGAAGAGGAACTCTGGAACGGACTTTCCAAGGCGCTGGAGGGAGCCTGCAGACAGTTTGTTGAGACGAGAACGGCAGAGGGCGAGAATCTGAAGAAGGATATCATCGCAAAACTGGACGGTATGCTGGAGACGGTGGCATGCATCGAAGAACGTTCGCCGCAGATCGTGGCGGAATACCGTGAGAAGCTGGAGACGAAGGTGAAGGAGCTTCTCGCAGATACACAGATGGATGAGGGGAGAATCGCGGCAGAGGTCGTGATCTTTGCGGATAAAATCTGTACGGATGAAGAAGTAGTCCGCCTGAAGAGCCATATCAAGCATATGAAAGAAACGCTGGAATCTGCAGATGGAATCGGACGCAAGCTGGATTTCATTGCCCAGGAGATGAACCGGGAGGCAAATACCATACTTTCCAAGGCAAATGATCTGGAAGTTTCCAATCATGCCATTGATCTGAAGACTGAGATTGAGAAGGTTCGGGAACAGATTCAGAATATTGAATAAAAGCTTTGAAAAATCTTCGGTTTTATGGTAAAATAAATATTTGCTTATATAGAAAATGGCAGGAGAGCTGATTATGAGTAAAAAAAAGGGAATACTTATTGTAGTTTCCGGCTTTTCCGGTGCCGGAAAAGGAACGCTGATGAAGAGACTGCTGGAAGATTATGATGATTATGCACTTTCTGTTTCGGCAACTACCAGAAGTCCCCGTCCGGGAGAAGAAGACGGAAGAGAATATTTTTTCAAGTCCGTTGAGGAATTTGAAAAAATGATTGCACAGGATGAGTTGATCGAGTATGCTAAATATGTTAACAACTACTATGGTACGCCGAAAGAATATGTGATGCAGCAGCTTGAAGAAGGGAAAGATGTGATCCTTGAGATCGAGATCCAGGGAGCACTGAAGGTTAAGGAGAAGTATCCGGACACCCTGCTTCTGTTCGTCACACCGCCGGGAGCCAGGGAATTGAAAGAGCGTCTGGTTGGAAGAGGTACGGAGACCATGGAAGTGATCGAAAGCCGGATGAAGCGTGCGGTGGAGGAGTCGGAAGGCATGGATCAGTACGATTACCTGGTCATCAATGATGACCTTGACACCTGCGTGAAGGAAATGCACCGGATCATCCGTGCGGAACATGATCGCGTATGCCGGAATGAAGAATTTATCGGCAGGATCAGAAAAGAACTGGAAGAATTATAAAGTTCGGGATGCAGATAAGATACGAAGAGAGACTGAAAGGAGCAGAATTTATGTTACATCCATCTTATAGCGATTTGATGAAAGTAGTAAACCAGGATGTGGAAGAGGGAGCAACCAAGATCGTTAACAGCCGTTATTCCATCGTGCTTGCCACTGCAAAGCGTGCAAGACAGCTGATCGACGGTGAGATGCCTCTTGTTGACACGAAGCCGGGCGAGAAGCCGCTTTCCATTGCAATCGATGAGCTGAACAACGCAAAGCTGAAGATCATTGCAGAGGATACGGAAGAGTAAAAAGAACGATGCAGCAAGTACGCCGGGGCGTACTTGAATCCCAAGGCAGAAGCAGGCGACTGTGTCTGCCTTGCTGAGCTTTATTTGGGAAGAGAATAAGGCGACAGGAGCTGCCTTTGGCGGCTTGGAAATTATTGATACGAGGAGAACATGCCATGAACATTTTATTTGTTTCACTGGGCTGCGATAAGAATCTGGTGGATACGGAAGTGATGCTGGGACTTCTGGCAAAGAAGGGGCATCAGATGATCGATGATGAGACGCAGGCGGATATTGTGATCGTTAATACCTGCTGTTTTATCCACGATGCCAAGGAAGAGAGTATTCAGACTATTCTGGAAATGGCTCAGCTTAAAGAGACGGCTGTCCTTAAGAAACTGATCGTGACAGGCTGTCTGGCACAACGTTATAAAGAGGAGATCCTGGAGGAAATCCCGGAAGTGGATGCGGTGCTCGGAACCACATCCTACGATGAGATCGCGGAAGTGATCGACGGACAGTTCAGTGACAGCCCGATGGAACGGGCGGATGCCAGAATGATCATGAAGGATGTGGATTATCTTCCCGAGACGCAAAAGGGAAGGCTGGTTACGACCGGCGGACATTTTGCCTATCTGAAGATCGCGGAAGGGTGCGATAAGCATTGCACGTACTGTATCATTCCGAAGATCCGCGGAAATTTCCGCAGTGTACCGATGGAGGAACTGATCGATGAGGCAAAAGAGCTTGCCGATCAGGGGGTTAAAGAACTGATTCTGGTAGCCCAGGAGACCACCCTTTACGGCAAAGACATTTACGGAGAGAAGTCGCTCCCGCGTCTTTTGAAAGCGCTCTGTAAGATTCAGGGACTTCGGTGGATTCGCATTCTCTACTGTTATCCGGAGGAAATCACGGATGAGCTGATCCAGGTAATCAAGGAAGAACCCAAGATCTGCCATTATCTGGATCTTCCGATCCAGCATGCAAGCGATGCAATCCTGAAGCGGATGGGAAGAAAAACATCGAAGGAACAGCTCATTTCCATTATCGGAAAACTTCGGGAAGAGATTCCGGACATCACTCTTCGGACAACGTTGATCACGGGATTCCCGGGAGAGACGGACGAACAGCATGAAGAGCTGATGGATTTTGTGGATCAGATGGAATTCGAACGCCTGGGTGTCTTTACTTACTCACCGGAGGAGGATACGCCGGCAGCCGAGATGCCGGATCAGATTTCAGAAGAAATCAAGCAGGATCGTCAGGCTGAACTGATGGAGCTTCAGCAGGACATCGTGTTCGATCGGAATGAAGATCTGATCGGAGAAGAAATGCTCGTCATGATCGAGGGAAAGGTAGCCGATGAGAACGCGTATGTGGGAAGAACCTACCGCGATGCGCCGAACGTGGACGGACTGATCTTTGTAAATACAGATGAGGAACTGGTTTCCGGGGATTTCGCGAAAGTGAAAGTGACCGGGGCTATGGATTATGATTTGATAGGAGAATTATTATGAATTTACCAAATAAACTGACTGTACTTCGTGTGGTTATGATTCCGTTTTTTGTGGCATTTTTGCTGTTTGACATCACAGGTGCGGCAGATAAATGGATCGCACTTGCCATTTTCTGTGCGGCCAGCCTGACAGATATGCTGGATGGAAAGATCGCGAGAAAATACAATCTGGTGACGAATTTCGGAAAGTTTATGGATCCGCTTGCAGATAAGCTTCTGGTGTGTACCGCGATGATCTGTCTGGTTTCCATGGACAAGTTGAACGTGATCGTCGTTCTGGTTATTATTGCAAGAGAATTTATCATCAGCGGGTTCCGGCTGGTGGCTTCCGACAACGGAATCGTCATTGCGGCGAGTTACTGGGGCAAATTTAAAACGGTGTCCCAGATGGCGATGGTCATCGTGTTGATTATGGATCTGGGAGGCGTGTTCGAAATGATCGGCAATGTGCTTGTCTGGGTGGCACTGATTCTGACCGTTGTATCACTGGTGGATTATATAGCGAAGAACAAGCAGGTATTGACACAGGGAGGCATGTAACATGGTTGTGGAACTGATTTCCGTAGGAACTGAAATTTTACTTGGAAATATTGTAAATACGAATGCGGCTTACCTAGCAGAGAAATGCGCTCTGCTAGGTTGTTCTTTATATCATCAGACGGTGGTGGGCGATAATGAGGAGCGTATGGAGGACGCGATACGTCAGGCACTTGACCGCTCGGATATCGTGATCCTGACAGGGGGACTTGGACCTACGAAGGATGATTTGACGAAAGAAGTGACTGCACGTGTATTCGGAAGAGAACTGTATCTGGATGAGCATTCTAAAGAGCGGATCGAAGCGTATTTCGGTCGGATAGGGAGCAGCCGGATTACGGAGAACAACTGGAAACAGGCGTTGGTTCCGGAAGGTGCGATCGTGATCGATAACCATAACGGCACCGCTCCTGGACTGATCATTGAAGATCCGGAAAAGGGAAAGACAGCGATTCTGATTCCGGGACCACCGAATGAGATGAAACCCATGTTCGAACAGGACATTGCTCCGTACCTGAATAAACTGCAGCCGGAAGGAATTTATTCTCATATGGTGAAAATATGTGGTATCGGAGAGAGCCGGGCCGAAACGATGGTGGCGGATCTCATGGACGCACAGACGAATCCGACGCTGGCACCTTATGCAAAGACGGGAGAAGTTCATTTCCGGGTGACTGCGAAGGCGAAATCCGAGGAAGAGGCAGAAGAGCTCATGAAGCCGATGATCGAGGAAATGTATCGACGCTTCGGCGATGCGGTGTATACGATCAATGAGCAGGAGACACTGGAAGAGAATCTTGTGGCACTTTTGAAAGAAAAGGGCATGACACTTTCGACCGCAGAATCCTGTACCGGGGGCAAGCTGGCCGGACGGCTTCTGAATGCGGCCGGAGCTTCTGAGGTGTTCAATGAAGGGTATATTACTTATGCAAATGCATCCAAGGAAAAGATTCTGGGTGTGAAGCATGAGACACTGGAAGAATTCGGCGCGGTAAGTGCACAGACAGCCGAAGAAATGGCGCGAGGTGCGGCAAAGGCAGCAGAGGCTGATGCTGCTCTGAGTGTGACCGGAATCGCGGGACCGGGCGGCGGGACCAAGGAAAAGCCGGTCGGACTGGTCTATATCGGATGTGCGGTGAACGGACGCGTGACGACCCGGGAATGTCATTTCACCGGAAACCGGGAGAAAAATCGGGATTATGCGGTTGTGCGGGCGCTTACACTTTTGAGGGAGGAATTGCTGGCGGCAGGACAGCAGCAGAAATAACATAAAGAGGTAAAGCGTATGATAATTAAAAGACTGGAAAATGAGGAAATACTGGAAGGACTGCATCTGGTATGGGATGTGTTTGCTGCTGATATTGCACCGACGTATTCGAGGGAAGGTGTAGAAGAATTTCAGAAATTTATTAAATATGAGAATTTTATGCCGAAGGTGCAGAGCGGACAACTGATTGTGTTCGGAGCAATGGAAGGACAGGAGCTCTGCGGAGTCGGTGCTGTGCAGACTGACGGGCACATTGCGCTTCTGTTTGTCGGGAAGAACTGGCAGAGACGGGGAATCGGAAGGCTGCTCTTTGTTGCCCTGCAGCAGTTCTGTATTGTGGCATTTGGAATAACGAAGATGACGGTTCATGCGGCGCCTCAGGCCGAAGGCTTTTACAGGCGGCTTGGATTCCATGAAGTGGCTCCGGAGCAGGTGAAAAACCAAGTCCGTTACGTTCCGATGGAAAGAGCGATGAGTGCGGAAGAAATCCGGCTTCAGAAAAAAGCAAAACGCAGAGGAAAATTCCTGATGCTGGCTATCCTGGCTCTTGTGGTACTTCTGGGAATAGGTGTCGGAACGACAGCGTATAGAGTATTTACGATGGTTCAGGATGGAATTATGGATGGCGGAGGAATGAAAAATCCATTCCTAAGCGATGGGGGGCAAACGGATCAAACGGAGAAAGAGACGAAAAAAGAGACCGGGGAAGGAATTGATGGAATCGAATGTTACCAGGCGGAGAACCTGCCCTACACGATTACGGAGGAGTCTTATTCTTATGAATCCTCGAAAAGTGAGGGAAGCATCACATCCCAGTTCGATGTGAAGTATCCGCAGATCCAGGGGCTGGAAGGAGAACAGATTGCGAAGGTCAATGAGGAACTGAAAAACTGTGCGATGAGTACGGTCAATGCGCTGTATCTTAAGGCCAGCGATGATATGAAAGCGGCGGTGATGAAAGAAGACTCTCCGATCCTCGCAAGTAAGGTGACTTATCGTGTGACATACGCGGGAGAAGATTTTATCAGCGTAGTCTTCTCGGATGATTATTATGCAGGAAACAAAAATGCAAGATATCAGGATCTAAGAACGAGAAACATCCGCCTGTCAGACGGAAAAATCTATGAAACGAGTGAAATCATCAATGTAGATACGGAATTTATAAAAGAATGGAAGAAACGGATGAAAGAAGAAGCACCGAATTCGATCGTAGTAGATGCGCTGAAGACGTCACAGTATCGGAAAATCCTGAGCGGAGAGATCCTTGATAACCGTTATTATGACAATTTCTTCGTGAACAAGGACGGTATTGAAATCGGTATGACCTATCATTATCGGGATGATGAACAGCAGAAGGAAGAGCGTGGCTGGATCACCGCACCATTTACAATGGAGGAGATAAAAGCCTACAAAACAGACAGTGATTTTTGGAATCTTTGTACAAACTAATGATTGACGAATGTCGAAAATTATGCGAAAATAAAGACATATATGGGGTGTTAAAAATATGTCAAACACACTATAGGAAGAAATCATTTACATTTGAAAGGAGTTTTAACATGATTTATTCACATGAAGTAGAAATGATGTGTCCGGTAGCTCAGGGTGCAAATCACGGACCGGCTCCGATTCCGGAAGAAGCGAAATGGGTTAAAGCAAAAGAAGTAAAGGATATTTCTGGTCTGACACACGGAATTGGCTGGTGTGCACCGCAGCAGGGAGCATGCAAACTGACTTTGAATGTTAAAGATGGTATTATCCAGGAAGCACTGGTTGAGACGATCGGATGTTCAGGAATGACTCATTCCGCAGCTATGGCATCTGAAATTCTTCCGGGCAAGACAATTCTGGAAGCACTGAATACAGACCTTGTATGTGATGCTATCAATACAGCAATGAGAGAGTTATTCTTACAGATCGTTTACGGAAGAACTCAGAGTGCATTCTCTGAAGACGGACTTCCGATCGGCGCAGGTCTGGAAGACCTTGGTAAAGGACTTCGTTCTCAGGTTGGTACAATGTATGGAACACTTGCAAAAGGTCCTCGTTATCTTGAAATGGCAGAAGGATATGTTACAGGTATCGCACTGGACGAGCATGATGAGATCATCGGTTACAAATTCGTAAGCCTTGGCAAATTCACAGATTTCATCAAAGGCGGAGACGAACCAAACGTAGCATGGGAGAAAGCTCAGGGACAGTATGGTCGTGTAGCTGACGCTGTTAAGATCATCGACCCACGTAAAGCTTAATCATTAGTGTCGCCTTAAGAATTGGTGCCGCTTGTACATATCAGGTAACTTAAAATAAATCAGGAGGACAAGTAAATGGCTTTATTTGAATCATATGAAAGAAGAATTGATAAAATCAATGAAGTATTAAACAGCTATGGCATTGCTTCTTTGGAAGAAGCAGAAAAGATTACAAAGGATGCCGGACTTGATGTTTATAATCAGGTTAAGGCTATTCAGCCGATCTGTTTTGAAAATGCATGCTGGGCATATATCACAGGTGCAGCAATCGCAATTAAGAAAAATGTTGACACAGCAGCAGAAGCTGCAGCAGCAATCGGTGAAGGCCTTCAGGCTTTCTGCATCCCGGGTTCTGTAGCAGACCAGAGAAAAGTAGGTCTTGGACACGGTAACCTTGGAAAGATGCTTCTGGAAGAAGATACAGACTGCTTCGCATTCCTTGCTGGTCATGAATCATTCGCAGCAGCTGAAGGCGCAATCGGTATCGCTGAAAAAGCAAACAAAGTTCGTAAAAAACCGCTTCGTGTTATCCTGAACGGTCTCGGAAAAGACGCTGCAAAGATCATTTCCAGAATTAACGGATTCACATACGTTCAGACAGAATACGATTATTATACAGGAGAACTGAAAGAAGTTCAGAGAATCGCTTACTCTGACGGACTTCGTTCTAAAGTAAACTGCTACGGAGCAAACGATGTACGTGAAGGTGTTGCAATCATGCACAAAGAAGGCGTAGACGTTTCTATCACAGGTAACTCTACAAACCCGACACGTTTCCAGCATCCGGTTGCAGGTACATACAAGAAAGAATGTATCGAACAGGGCAAGAAATATTTCTCAGTTGCTTCAGGCGGCGGTACAGGACGTACCCTTCACCCGGACAACATGGCAGCAGGACCGGCTTCCTATGGTATGACGGATACACTCGGACGTATGCACTCTGACGCACAGTTCGCAGGATCTTCTTCCGTACCGGCTCATGTAGAAATGATGGGACTTATCGGTGCGGGAAATAACCCGATGGTTGGTATGACGGTAGCAGTTGCAGTTTCTATCGAAGAAGCTAAGAAGGCTGGGCGTTTTTAAGCGGTTTTAGCACAATTTCATAAAATATAATATTAGACACGTCATAAGAACAAAAAGCTCTGTGACGTGTCTATTTTTTTTCACCTTAAAATATAGGCTCACGTCATATGACGTGTTCAATCTGTAGAATGGAGGTGAATATCATGAAAAAACAGACGGTAGAGTTTGCAGTAGTGACTAAAAATGGTGTCGTTACTCAGATAGGGCGTTCAGTAATTTATCAGCCTGAGATTAAATTTAAAGGCGGTACTGTAAAATGGGTAGATGATTCTAAGCATATGAAGAAGCATCAATAGGAGGGTTATGTGTATAACATGATAGAAACGGTCAGAATATACAGTTCTAATTCTGGCTACTAACATATTTATTGATGTTGGCGCGTCAATAGATAGAAGTAATAAATAGAACATACATAACAAATCTGAGGATACAGAATGATTTGAATCCTGTAATTAACTGATTCTCCCATATACTTTTTTCACAGGCTGATATAATATTGCAATTGCAATAACCATAAATACAGCATTGATGACAGTTGCTGGAATTGAGATTACAGAGCCTGCAATTGCAGCTGCGAGTCCATTTCCCAGGATCATCATCTTTACAGTACCCATGACCAGCTCGATCAGAACATTCATACATCCGTAGATGACTGCACTGATAATTGCACCTGTGTATTCTTTTTTCTTATCGCCGTTCGCTTTTTTCTTAAGAGAAGCAAATATCACTCCGATGATCAGACATTTGACAACTGTTTCGATAAATACCTGAGGAACATCCTGCATATATCCATTTAGGATATCAAAGATGATAAGTCCAAGCGTTCCCGATACAGCGCCTTTTTTACCGTTCTGCAGAAGAACACCCATCACTACGAAAACATGACCAAAATGTACAAAGGGTGTGCCTATCGCTGCCGGCAGCGGAATTCGAAATGCTTGTATTCCAAGGAATGTAATTGCAGCGAAAAATGCTGTGATAACTAATTCCTTTACTTTATTCGTAACCATTCTATATACCTCCCGGTTGATTTCCTTTATAAAATAATGAAAAATATTATACATGGAAAGTATATAAATAAGAATAGCCAATTTTATGTAATTTTTACAGTCCAGTTTTGGATGACTGGGGGCGTGTACATAGTCACCCGCTCAGGTTATTTCTGTCCGACTGAGATTGGTCATTTCTCTTTCAAAATACAATGATTTCTCCTTACATTACTACTTGACAAGCATATAATTAATGCTATAATAATTTAATTGTAAATAATTTAAAAACGAAATAAAAACCGATTCATAAAAAAGTGAAATGGAGGAAATTGAAATGGCACTGACTGATGATGAAAAGATGTGGGACACAATTGAAGAACATGGGGCACCATGTAAAGTAAACTTATTCTGCGATTCAAAAAAGACTTATACTGGTCCGGGTGAAGAATATGTTGATTTGTGGAGTATACAGGACAAGAAGATTCCGGTTGACTTGGAAGAAATCCGACGCGGTAAGGGAAATGTTCTCTGGGGAAGATTAAAAGATGGATTTGGATGGATCGATCTAAGAAATGTTCAGTTGGCTGAATAGATCTTCTTGATGTGAAAAAATAGGAAAATGAAATGTATCGGAGGAACTGAGGGATGATACTGGAAAAATTGGCAGGACCTCTTATTGGGGCAGTCATCGGATATTGTACAAACTATATTGCGGTAAAAATGCTGTTTTACCCTAAACTCCCATGCCCGCACACTTGGCACCACCATAAATGAAACTGTGTAAGCCGGAAGGTATTGAGTTTGTTTATGCCGTTCTGTATACTTATAGTAACGGCAAAGA